>DASYUT010000324.1 GCA_036000965.1 Actinomycetes bacterium | reverse complement strand
GGGCTGCTGCGCAGGCAGCCTGGCCTGTTCACCCACTGGGCCTGGATGACCGAGTTCTAACGGGTCAGATGAGACGAGCGGAATGACGGGAGACTGTCACGTTCCGTTCTGTGGGAGCCCGGGGGTGAGATCCCCCCGGGCCACCCGGCGCCCTAGCCCGAGCTCGCCGGCGACCTGGTGAAGCGACCAGGCTTGGTCGGCTACTCGGGTGTTCAGGTGGGCGTGCAGGGTAGGGAATACGTCCTTGGTGTCGGTTCTGCGGTGGACGTAGATCTCGCCGGCCTGGTTGCGGCAGAGCACCGCGACGCCGCGGTGCAGCAGCTTGTCGCGGCGCACGTCGCGCCGCAGGGCCCGGCCCACGACCCGGTCCTGGGTGTCGACGAGGTCGACCACCTCGGCTCCCGGGTCGACCCGTACTGACTTCATGCCGACATTCTGCCCGTCCGGCCGCCGGAGTGCTCCGCTGACGGCGGCCGGGTGCGTGCTCCTCGGCGTGCTCACCTGGGTCTGCTCCGTCGACCGACTCCGACGAAGCGAAGGTCGTCGAGGCGGTGTGCCCGGCCACCTACCGGCCACCCCTACCAGCTGCTGCACCGCTCGTCGGTGCGGGTTCTCGTCGTGCCCAGCCCGGACAGCACCGGCTGACCACGCCCGGGACGCCGGGCCCTCTCGCCTGAAGCGCGCGAGGCGGGCGACCGGGCGTGGACACTCGCCGCCGCCCCGCTCCCGGCGTTGCCGAGCAGGTGGACGTGGCCGGGCTCGAAGGCCGCGGTGGACGGCGCCCGCCAGGTCGTGCGGCGGCAGGTGGTCCAGATGGTCACGTCGAGGCACTCCTCGACCAGCGCGCCCTCGACCACCGAGAACGCGGTGGCTGCGCCGCCGTGGTCGTGCACCGGGGTCGCCTGCCCGGGTGCCCACTGGACCAGCCAGACCTCGACCGCCGGGGTCCACAGCAGCCTGGCCCGGGCGGGGGTGCCGTCGGCGGGCCGGGCGACCGGGCGCCACAGCCCGGCCGTGTCGGCCAGGTGCCTGGCGATCTCGGCCAGCCGCCCGGGCGGGAGCGGCGCGGCACCGAGCGTGCCGGTGGGCAGGCGGAGGCCCGCCTCGGAGAGGATGTCGTGCGCGTGCGACAAGAGCGTGGTCCTTTGCGGGAGACGCGGCCGGTGGCGGCTCGGCGTCCGGAGCGCGGGCGGCGGTCGGTCTGGTCTCACGGAGTGAGGCAGGCGCGGTGGCGCGGGTGCGCTGGCGGCGTCGAGCGAGGAGGGCGCCGGGCCCGAGCGTCCGGTTCGCCTAGACGGCGGAGCGCAGCGGACGCCGGGCCCTGGGACACGAGCACGACCCTGTCCGCCCCAGCTCCAGGGCGAGGTCGCGGGTGTCTGCGGCAGCGGTCCGAGCGTCCATCGCCGCAGGATGCCCGCGCCGTCCGGTGGTGTCAAGTCGCGTCCAGGCCGGCGGGAGCCGGGCGGGAGGCTCCTCGCGCCGGCGGCAGCCGTGGCGGAGCGGCCTTTTCCGGCGCCGGACGATACGATCGGCCCGCGAGCGTGACGGTCCGGGAACGGAGCGACCATGGGCGACGGCCACGAGGGGGGCTTCTTCGAGGTTGAGACGCGGCACGACCCGTCTGCTCCGCCAGCACCCGACGTGCGCCCGCCCGAGGAGGGCCCGCCCGGGGAGCGCCGGCCTGAGGAGCATCCGCCCGACGTGCACCGGACCGACGTGCACCGGACCGGGGAGCGCCAGCCCGGGGAGCGCCGGCCCGAGGAGGACCAGCCCGAGGAGCACCCGCCCGAGGAGCACCCGCCCGGGGAGGGCCCAGCCGGGGAGCGCCGGCCCGAGGAGGACCGGGCCGGCGGGGAGGCGGCCGGGGCAGGGCCGGCCGGGCAGGCACCGTTGGCCGGCGGGTCGCCCGCCCGCCAGCCGGACGAGACGCTGTTCGCCGCGTTCATGGCCGCGCGCGAGTCGGCCATGGCGCCCGACCAGGATGCCGGCCCCCTCTCCCCGCGGGCCAAGCGGTGGATCGCCGCCGCCCTGGTGGTGGTGTTCCTGCTGTCGCTCGCGGCCGGGTACGTCATCTACCGCTCCGCGAGGTAGGCGCGGGTACCGCTCCGCGAGTGGGCGCGGGCCGGCCGGCGCCGGATCGCGAAACCGGCTACCCTGCGGCGGCAGTGCCGCGGCCCGGCCGTGGCGTGCCGCCGCCGAACCCAAGGAGACCTGATGCGGTTCTTCGTGACCGGCGGGGCCGGCTTCATCGGCTCCAACTACGTCCGGCACCTGCTCGCCACCGACCCGGACGCCGAGGTGACCAACTTCGACAAGCTGACCTACGCAGGCAACCCGGCCAGCCTCGAGGACCTGGAACCCCACCCCCGCCACACCTTCGTCCAGGGCGACATCTGCGACGGGGCCCGGCTCGCCGAGGTACTGCCCGGGCACGACGTGGTGGTGAACTTCGCCGCCGAGACCCACGTCGACCGCTCGATCGTCGCACCCCTCGAGGCGGTGCGGACCAACACCCTGGGGGTGGCCACCCTGGCCGAGACGGCCAGGCACGCGGGCGTCGGCCGCTTCCTCCAGGTCGGCACCGACGAGGAGTACGGCACCATCCCCGAGGGCTCGTTCGCTGAGACCGACCGGCTCGAGCCGTCCTCGCCCTACTCGGCGGGCAAGGCCGGCGGCTCGCTGGTGGCCCTCGCCTACGCCACCACCCACAAGCTCGACGTGGTGGTGACCAGGTGCACCAACAACTACGGGCCCTACCAGTTCCCCGAGAAGGTCGTGCCGCTGTTCGTGACCAACCTGATCGACGGCCACAAGCTCCCCCTGTACGGGACCGGCGGCAACATCCGCGACTGGCTGTACGTCCTGGACCACTGCACCGCGATCGACCTGGTGCTGCGCCGCGGTGAGACCGGCCGGATCTACAACGTCGGCGCGAGCAACGAGGTCACCAACCTGGAGCTGACCCGGCGCCTGCTGGCCGCGTTCGGGGCCGGCGAGGACATGATCGAGTACGTCACCGACCGGCCCGGCCATGACTGGCGCTACTCGCTCGACTCGACCCGGCTCCGGGAGCTGGGCTGGGCGCCCGCGCACGACTTCGACGCCGGGCTGGCCGAGACGATCACCTGGTACCGGGCGAACGAGTCGTGGTGGCGCCCGCTGAAGCCTGCTGGTGCGACCAGGACCCTCGACCACGGCCGTCCGGCCCCCTCCGGGGACGAGCTCGGCCCGGCCGAGCGCCCCCCAGGGGTGGCCGAGCGCCCCGCAGGGCCGGCCGAGCGCCCCACCAGCCCGGCCGGGGCCGGGGCCCCGGAGTGAGCGCCGTGCGCGTCCTGGTCACCGGCGCTGGCGGCCAGGTCGGCACCGACCTGGTGGCCGCCTTCGCCGACGCCAAGGAGGTCGTCGCCGCGACCCGGGCCGAGCTCGACGTGGGCGACCGGCACGCGGTCGCCGCCGCCGTCGCCGACCTCGAGCCCGACCTGGTGGTGAACGCCGCCGCCTACACCGACGTGGACGGCTGCGAGGCCGAGGTCGACCGCGCCTTCCGCGACAACTGCCTCGGGCCACGCCACCTCGCCCTCGCCTGCCGCGAGGTCGACGCCGAGCTCCTCCACCTGTCGACCGACTACGTCTTCGACGGCGCGGGCCGCGAGGCCCGGCCGGACGGCTACGGCGAGTACGACCCGACCGTGCCCGCGAGCGTCTACGGGCGCTCCAAGCTCGCCGGCGAGCGGGCCGTCCGGGACGTCTGGGACCGCCACTACGTCGTGCGCACGGCCTGGGTGTACGGCGCGAGCGGCCGGAACTTCGTGCGCACGGTGCTGCGCCTGGCCGCCGAGCGGCCGACCCTGCAGATCGTCGACGACCAGGTGGGCAGCCCGACCTGGTCGCGCGACCTGGCCGAGGGCGTGCGCGCGCTGGTGCGCACCGGGCAGCACGGCACCTGGCACCTGAGCGGCGGCGGGTCGTGCTCCTGGTACGAGTTCGCCAGGGCGGTCCTGGCCGGCACCGGCCAGGACCCAGACCGGGTCGAGCCGATCAAGAGCACCCAGTACCGTCGCCCGGCTCCCCGGCCGGCCTTCTCGGTGCTCGACAACCGGCTCGCGCGGCTGGCGGGCGTCCCCCCCCTTCGCCCCTGGGACGAGGCGCTACGCGCCTTCCTCGCCGCCTCCGGCCTCGGCGGTCCCGCCGCCACCGGCCCCGGCGCCACCGGCCCCGGCGGCCCCGCCGCCTGAGTCGCGCGGACCAGCAGCGGGCCGGGGCACGGGGGCCCGGGCGACCACGTACACCTCGGCCGGCTGGTACAGGCCGCGGGCCAGCTTGCGGTGGGCGCGGTCCAGGTCGCGCAGGCCCTCCTGGGTCTCGCTGAGCCGGTCGGCCAGGGTCTTGACCGCGTGGACGAGCTCGAAGGCCCACGCGGGGTCGTGGGCGTCCCCGCCGGGCAGCTCCCGGTGCCGGTGGTCGAGGCCTGAGCGGACCCGCGCCGCCGCCTCGGCGATGGCGGAGGTGAGCCCGGGGTGCACGGCCGGCTCCGGGCCGCCGAGCGCCTCGGGCGGCGGCGCGGGGTGGTCGGCCGGGTTGGCGGCCGAGCGCTCGACCACGAACCCGGCCCGCCCGCACAGGTACTCGAGCAGCCGCACGTCGTACAGGCGGGCGCTGGCCGGGTCGCGCCAGAACCGGTGGGTCAGCACGAGCCAGGACGCGGGGTTGGCGGTGGCGACCACGAGCCGCCCGCCGGGGGCGAGCACCCGGCGGGCGCCGGCGAGCACCCGCAGCGCCTCGCCGGGTGACAGCCGCTCGACCAGGCCGACGCAGACCACCGCCCGGAACGGCCCGGGCACCGGGTCGGCCTCCAGGTACTCGAGCACCCCGACGGTCTCCACGTCCTGGCCGAGGCGGCGGGCCTCGGCCGCCGCGGCCTGGTCGGGCTCGACGCCCCTGGCGCGCACGCCGGCCTCGGCGAGCAGGCGGAGCAGCGCGCCCCGGCCGCAGCCGAGCTGCAGCACCGGGCCGTAGCGGACCAGCAAGGGCACGTAGGGTGCGAGCCGCTCGCGGTCGCGGACCGGCGGGTCAGGTGCGGCGGGCCGGCTCACGGCCCCACCCCGGGGCGTGGTCACTGCCAGTGCTCGACCTGCCTGACCGGCTTGGCCGGGACCCCGGCGACCAGGGTCTTGGGGGGCACGTCGCGGGTGACCACCGATCCCGCCGCCACGACCGCGCCATCACCGATGGTCACCCCCTTGAGCACCAGCGCGCTGGTCCCGATCCAGACCCGGTCGCCGATGTCGATCGGCGCGGTGTGGGGCAGCGGCTCGCCGTCGACGTAGACCGAGTGGAAGTCGGTGTCAAGGATCTGCACGTTCCACGAGATGTTGCAACCCGAGCCGATGCGGACGCCGGCGTTGACCAGGACCTTGGTCAGCCCGTTGATCATCGTCTGGTGGCCGATCTCGAGCTGCCCGGCGTCCACCACGATGCGGGAGCCGCGGTGCAGGTTGACCTGGCCGTTGACCACGAAGCTGGCGCCGGGCCGGATCCGGATCACGGTGACGTCCTTGCTCGTGGTCAGGCCGAAGCTGCCGATGCCGATGCGCAGGTGGCCGTCGTTGCGGAACTGGAGCCGGCGCGGGTCGTCGATGACCGTGGGGGAGCCCACCGACACCGGGATGCGGTAGCGCAGCTCGTAGCGGAGGCGGCCGCGCCAGCTCGACAGCAGGGACACCTCCCGCTCGCGGCGGAGCTGCCGGTCGATCGGCTCACGGAACATCCTGGGCACTCCCCTTCCTCCCACTGACGTGGTCGCCTTCCTCCCACTGACGTGGTCGACGGACCCGGACCTTCTCACTTCTCCACAGCCCGGACAACGCGCCCGGGCAAGCCCGGGAAGGTGTGTAGACTCCGGGCTCATGGCGGTTTCACAGATCGAGACCTCGCCGGGCGCGGCCGGCGGCGCCCCTGGCGAGCAGGCGGCCCGTCCCGTGCTTCATTCCTCGGAGGTCCTGGTGGCGCTGGCCACCCTCGGTCTCGGGCTGCCCGCCTGGGCCGGCCTCGCGCTCGCCCACGCCGGGCGCTGGTCGCTGCCTGCCGCGCTCGGGCTCGCCGCGGCCGGGATGGCCCTCGCCGTGCTCGTCGCCTGGCGGGCCGGTGGCCGCCCCGCCCCCGGGATCGCGCTCGACCCGGCCGGCCTGGCCATGGTGGGCGGTCTCGCGGTCGCCAGCGCGCTGCTGTTCTTCCCCGGGTTCCCCTACGGCGTGGCCGACAAGGACCCGGGCGGGTACGTGTCCCAGGCCATCCTGATCGAGCGCACCGGCTCCTACGCCATGGACGACCCGGTGCTCGACCGCTCGCGCGTGCCGGCCGTCGCCCTCGCCTCGCCAGGCGCCCGCCTGCCCGGGCAGTGGATCGAGGACGCCGACCCGCCCCGCCGGACCATCCCGCAGTTCTACCACCTGTGGTCGGCCGCGCTGGCCGGTGCCTGGGCGGTCGGCGGCTACACCGGCCTGGTGAACCTGAGCCCTCTCTGCGGGGTGCTCGCCGTGCTGGTGCTCGCGCTCGCCGTGCGGCGGGTGTTCGGCCTGCTGGCCGGGTCGCTGGCCGGCGTGCTGCTGGCTGCCAACATGCTCGAGGTGTGGCAGGCCAAGTACCAGACCAGCGAGGTCTTCACCCAGCTCCTGGTGGCCGGTGCGCTGCTCGGGGTGGTGGTGGCCGCGAAGACCGGCTGGCGCCCGGCCGCCGGCCTGGCCGGCCTGCTGGTCGGCCTCGGCTTCCTGGCCCGGGCCGACGGGCTGGTGCTGGTGCTGGTCGCGGTGGCCGCCGGCTGCGCGCTGCTCGCGGCCGGGCGGTTCGACGGGCGCTGCGCCTGGTTCGCGGCCGGCCTGGCGGTCACCCTGCCCCACGGGTTCCTGCAGGCGTACCGGTTCGCCAAGCTCTACACGGCCTCGGTGCACCTGCCCGGCGCGGCCAAGGTCGTCGTGGCCGTGGCGGCCGCGCTGGCCCTGGCCGGGGCGGTGCGCCTGCTTGCCCGCCCGCTCGGCGAGCGGGCCGCGGCCCTGGCCGCCGACCGGCACGTCCAGCGCGTCGCCGGCCTGGTCGTGGTGGCCGGCGCGGTGGCACTCCTCGCCCTCGGCTTCCTGCGGCCACGGCTGTTCGGCGCCGACTACTTCCACTACAACGGGCGGGTGATCCGCAGCTACGACGAGCAGGCGCTGCGCCGGCTGTCGTGGTTCTTCACCCTGCCCGGGTTCGCGCTCATGGTCGCCGGGCTCGCCCTGGTCGCGTTGCGCCGCTGGGTCGCGGCGGCCTGGCTGCTCCTGCTTCCCGGGCTGCTGCTGTTCCCCCTGTACGCCTACCAGGCGCAGAACTCCAGCCGCCTGATGTGGTGGAACCGCCGCTTCGTCCCGGCCGTCGTGCCCACCGTCATCATGCTCATGGCGGTCGCCCTGGCCGTCGCGCTCGCCTGGTCGGGCCGCTGGCGCTGGCCGGTCCGGCTCGCCGGCGCCGCGGCTACGACGCTGCTGCTCGCGGTGTTCCTCGGCCAGTCGCTGCCGCTCCGCCACCACCAGGAGTTCGCCGGGTCGTTCGAGACCACCCAGCGGCTCGCTCGCCTGGCCGGCGACCGCCAGGGCGTGTACCTGTGGCAGCCGCAGCCGTGGCCGTTCTCGCCGACGTCGCTGTTCGCCACGCCCGTCTGGCTGCAGGAGGGGGAGGTCAGCGTGCTGCTCCCGGCCCGGCCGAACCCCGCCTACGTCCGCTCGTTCGTCAGCGGCTTTCCCGGCCAGCCGGTGTTCCTCGTCGCCGCCGGAGGGGTGCGGCCCGCCGGGTACGGCGACGTCCCGCTCCGGCTCGTCGACCGGATCGGCCAGCAGCTCCCGGTCTGGGAGGAGAGCGACACCCAGCGGCCGTCGTCCCCCCGCAGCGTGCCCGTGGACTTCTCGGTCTGGCGGGTCGAGGGCACCTGACCTCGGGTCGTGCCCGCCGGACCGGCGGCGCGCCACGGCCACTCAGCGCGGTAATTGCCACTCTGGGTGTTCAAGGCGGTAGGAAGCGGCGCCGACCCTCCAGCTTGTCTCGACCAAGCTGTGAGGGGAGTTGGCTCGCATGTCCCAGCGTTCCCAGCGGTGGCGCCGGTACTGGACCGGCGCTCTGGGTCTCGTCCTGCTGGTCGCGCTGGTCGGCGCCGCGCCGCTGCCCGGCCTCGGCGGCGCCCCGGGAGCCCGTCCCGCCGCCGCCATGGGCGGCGCGCCCTCCGCCTGGCGCTTCGACGGCGGCGGCTACGGGCACGGGATCGGGATGAGCCAGTACGGGTCCTACGGCATGGGCCTGCGGGGCGCGCGGGCCGGCGCCATCCTCGGCTTCTACTACCGGGGGACCAGGGTCCGGCGGGCCGCCCTGCCGTCGGCCGTGCGGGTCGGGGTGCTGCAGGCATGGCGCGACCCGAGCACCGGCCGGCGCCTCGGCCGGGTGCTCGTCCGCGGCCGGCCGGTCCGCGGGGTCCGGTCGTCCAGCGGCGCGTTCACCGCCGTCGGAGTGGACAAGCGGGGCCGGCGCACGGCACGGCGCCTGGCCGGCGGGGTGACCTACTCGGTGCGCCCCCAGGCGGGCGGCACCTCGGTGTTCAGGGGCGTGCAGCGGGTGTTCGGGCCGAGCAGGGCGGGCACCGGGGTCAGCCTGCGCTTCCAGTCCGGGGTGCGGGTGCCCGCCCTGCTCGTGCTGCCCCAGGCAGGCAGGACGCTGCGCTGGGGCCGCCTCGACATCGGGCTGGTCCGCCAGGGGACCGCCGTCCGGCCCCGCGCGGTGGCCATCATGTCGTTCAACGCCTACCTGCGCGGCCTGGCCGAGGTGCCGAGCTCCTGGCCGGCCGAGACGCTCAAGGCCCAGGCGATCGCGGCCCGCAGCTACGCGCTGGCCACCATGCGCGCGGCCGGCCAGCACCGGGGGCGGCGGAGCTGGGACGGCTGCGACTGCGGGGTGTACGCCGACACCAGAGACCAGCACTGGGCCGGCTGGGCCAAGGAGCGCGGGCCAGGTGGCGCCCGCTGGGTCGCGGCGGTCCGCTCCACCGACAGGCTGGTGGTCACCTGGCGGTCGCGGGTCGTGCACGCCTTCTACTCGTCGTCGTCGGGCGGCCACACCGCCAGCACCACGAGCTGGGGCGGCCCGAACCTGCCCTACTTCCCGGCCCGCCGCGACCCCGACGACCGGGCCAGGGGCCGCAACCCCAACCACCGCTGGCGGGCGACCAGGACGGCGGCGGCCGTCTCGGCGGCGCTGCGGGGCTACGGCGTGGGCCGGGTGCTCGCCCTGCGGGTGCGGTCGGCGGACGTGTCCGGCCGGGTCCGCGCCGTCGAGGTCCGCGGGACCAGGCGCACGGTCGTGGTGCCGGGCGGCACCTTCCGCTACCTGCTGCGGCTCAGGTCCACGAAGTTCGCCATCCGGGCCGGGTAGGGCGCCAGGGTCGCGGACTGGGGCTCAACCTTGGGGCGCCGGGCGCCGAGATTCCTCTGATCGCCGCGTCAGCCTCTTTGGGAGGGTCTCCCGTGCACCGGTCCACGCCCGACCCGGCCCGCCACCGCCGCTTGGCGCTCGCCGGCCTCTCCGTCGTGCTCGCTCTCACTGTCGTCGCCGTCCCCGACCTCGCCGTCCAGCGCCCGCGCACGACAGGCGCGGGCGCGGTCAGGGACATACCCCTGTCGTTCGCGTCCGGCACCGGCACCGGCCGGCTCGCCGCCCGCACCCCGCTGGCGCTGCGAGGCGCCCGGGGCCGGCCCGGCGCCTGGCTGTCGGACCCGGTCGGTGCCGGCCCGGCCCGCCTGGCCGGGCTGTCGTGGGCGCGGCGCCCGGACGGGCCCTGGGCCCGGCCCGGCAGCGCCCGGACCTGGCTCCGCTCCCGGTCCGCGGCGGGCGTGTGGTCGTCCTGGCAGCCGATGGAGCCCGACGACCACGAGCCCGATCCCGCCGACCCCCAGCCCCGCCCGGACCGGGTGTTCACCGAGGGCGTCTGGCTCCCGGCCGGCACCGGTGCACTGCAGGTGCGGGTCGAGCTGCCCCGTGGCGCTCCTGCCAGCGTCGAGCGGCTCGCCGCCCACCTCGTCGCTCCGGACCTGGCCCCGGCCCCGGGGACCGAGGCCGGGCCGGGCGGGGCGGTCGCGATGACCCGGCAGCCGCCCATCATCACCCGCGCCAGCTGGGGCGCTGACGAGCGCCTGCGCCACGGCCGGCCCCGCTACGCCAGCAGCGTGCACGCGGCCTTCGTGCACCACACCGTCCAGGCCAACACCTATTCCAAGGCCGAGAGCGCGGCTCTGGTCCGGGCCGACTACCTCTACCACGTGAAGACCAGAGGCTGGGACGACATCGGCTACAACTTCCTGGTGGACCGCTTCGGCCAGGTCTTCGAGGGCCGCTACGGCGGGGTCGACCAGCCGGTGGTGGGGGCGTGCAACGCCGGGTTCAACACCGGGACGAGCTGCGTGGCGATGCTCGGCACCTTCACGGCCGCCAGGCCGCCCGGGCCGATGGTCGCCGCGGTCACCGGCCTGCTGGCCTGGAAGCTCGACCTCACCCACGTCGACCCGCTGAGCACGACCGTGCTGACCAGCTCGGGCGGGGGCACCTCCAAGTACAAGAAGGGCACCCGGGTGCGCCTCCGGACCATCAGCGGTCACCGCGACACCTCCTACACCAGCTGCCCCGGCGACGCGGCCTACGGCATGCTGCCCGGCCTGCGCGCGGCCGTCGGGCGGACCGGCCTGCCCAAGATCTACGGCGGCGCGCCGAGCGCCGGCGCGGTGGACCCGCTGGCCGCGTCCGCGGTCACCGTGGCGCCCAGGTTCAGCCAGGACGTGCGCTGGAGCGCCTGGGTGGCCGCGGCCGACGGGCGGGTCCTGCGCCGCTGGTCGGGGTCGGGCCGCTCGGCGCGGATCGTGTGGAACGGCCGTGACGCGGTCGGCGACGCCGCGCCCGCGGGCCGTGCCGCGCTCACCGTGACCGCCACCGCCGGCGGCGTGCCCGCCCGGCCTCTCACCGTGGGCTTGGCCGTGCGTGGCCCGGTCGCCGCCGTGCCGCCGCTGCCGGACGGGACCCGGGTGGCCGGCTCCCCGCCCCGGCGGGTGCTCGGCGGCGCGGTGTGGACCTACGCCGGCCCGGGTGAGGCGGCTGCCGACGCCGGGCCCGGGCCGGCCGTCCGGCCCCGGACCCGGGCCGCCCTGCGGGGACTCACCCAGCCGCTCGCCGGCCTTCCCGACGGTGCCCTGGCCCGCGAGGCGAGCGGGGCGGTATGGGCGGTTGCCGACGGGCAGCGGCGGGCGGTCACCGACGCCGCCTCGTTCACCGCTCACGGCTACCAGCCCTCGGCCGTGCGCGCTGCCCGGGACGCCGACCTCGCCCGCCTGCCGGTGGGCGCGCCGCTGGGCGCCGGCGACCCCTGGCCCGACGGGACCCTGGCCGCCAGCGGCGACCGGCTCTGGCGGGTCGAGGACGGGCTGGCCCGGCCGGTCCTGCCCGCCGCCGCGCCCACCTGGCGCGCCCGCACCGCGCCCGCCCTGGCCGGGTCCGGGGTGGCCGCGATCACGCGCTACCGTCCTGGCCCCGTGCTCGGCTTCCCGGACGGCACGCTGCTGCGCACCATCGACGACGGCAAGGCCTGGGTGGTGGCCGAGGGCAGGCGCAGGCGCCTGCCCTCCCGCGCGGTGCTCACCGGGCTGGGCTACCACCCGGGCGCGATCCGGCCGGTCCGCCCGGCCGAGGTGCGCGCCAACCCGCCCGGGCCGGCGCTGGCCGCCGTCTCCCCGCCGCCCTCGGGGGCGCTGCTCAAGGTGGGCGGCAGCCACTGGCTGGTGGTCGGCCGCAGCCGCCTGGCCGTGCCCGGGGCGGTGCTCGGGTCGCTGCGGCTGCGGCCCCAGCCGGTCTCGGCGCGGCGGCTCGCCCAGCTCGGCCCGGCCCGGCTCTCCTACGGCGCCGGCACCTACGTCCGCGGCGCTCGTGGCGGCGTCTACGCCGTGTCGGGCGGGCTGCTCCGCCCGGTGTCGGGCGCTGCCGTGCTGCTGACCGGGGTCAGGCCGGAGAGGCTGGCGGTCCTGTCGGCCGCGTCCGCCGGCGTGCTGCCGCTCGGGCCGCTGGTCGGCCCGGCCGCGCCGTACCCCGACGAGACCCTGTGGCGGACCGAGGACGGGACGGTCTGGCGGGTGGAGGGTGGCCGCAGGCGGCCGGTGTCGACCTCGGCGGCCGCCTCCTGGACGGTCGCGGTCGCCGCCCGGCCGGTGCGCTCGACCTCCGCCTCGTTCGCGGCCCTGCCGGCCGGTCCCCTCCTGGGGTTCCGGGACGGCGCGCTGGTCCGTGACGCGGCCACCCTGTCGGTCTACGCGATCGCCGGCGGCCAGCGCCGCCACGTCATCTCCGCCGCGGTCCTGGACCGGCTCGGCCTGCCTGCCTCCCGGGTCGTCCTGGCCGCCCCCGAGGCGGTCATGGCCACCCCGCCAGGCCCCGACCTGCGCTGACCGTGCCGGCCGGGCCCGCTCGGTCCCGTCCGCTGGTCGGCTGGGCGCCGCCGCGGGCGGGCCGCGGAGGTCACCTGGGTCGCCTGTGGAGGCACGCGACGCCCTGGCGCCAGGCGTCAATCGTCTCAGCCGGCGCGAAGCGTGCCGAGGTGGAGCGGCGGGACAGCGACCGCCCCCCCGAGCGGTCGCTGCGGGGCCCTGGTGGCGATCCAGATGTACTGAGGGATGAGCGGCGCGACCGCTCGCATGGCCCGACCGGGCAGCCGGTGGACCAGCGGGGGGACCACGTCGCGGGCTTCGAACCGGTCGGGCTCGGCCAGCACCGGGAACGTGTAGTCCCACACGTCCAGGTCGCCGAACAGCCGCCGCAGCCCGGGACGGGTGAGGAGGCGCTCGTGGTAGCGGTCGGCCTTGCCGGTGGCCCGAATGTAGCGGTGAGCCAGGGGGCGCGGCAGCCAGGAGAGAAACGGCAGCTTGTAGTGCGGCTCGATCACGCCGAGCCGGTTGGCCAGGCCCAGGTAGGCGACGCCGCCCGGGGCGAGGACACGCCGGATCTCGGCCGCGACCGGGACCGGGTCGACGACATGCTCGTAGATCTGGTTGAACACCACGACGTCGATCTCACCGGAGGCCAACGGCAGGCGCTCGGCGTCGGCGCACAGGAAGGCGACCTCCTTGCCAAACGACGCCTGCGCCTTGGCGAGCCCGGGCACGTCGACGTCGATGCCGATCGCGGCCGCGCCGCGGCGGGTCAAGTCGTGCGCGACGATGCCGGCCGAGCAGCCGATGTCGAGCAGCCGCAGTCCCTCGAGCGAGCTCCGACCGAGGAAGTGCTGCACCACCGCAGCGATCTTGGCCGCCTTGGCCAGCCGGCTCTCCTCGTCCAGCATACGGTCTTGCAGCTCGGAGTAGGCGAGCTGCAGGCTGCGCTTCTCCCTCATGGGCCTCCTCGCCTCCGTGGCTCGACCCTGCAGGCCATGGCGGGGCACGCCCTGAAGTGGCCCCGGATCCCTGGACAGGCTGGCCGGCGATCAGGCGGCAGCGTAGCGCGGATGGTCGCTCCTCTCGCAATCGGCAGGGCTGAGATAGCTGCCTCGGTGGCGGGGAGGGGGAGCTGCCTGGGTGGCGGGAGGGAGCTGCCTGGGTGGCGGGAGGGAGCTGCCTGGGTGGCGGGAGGGAGCTGCCTCGGTGGCGGGGCCGTGTCCCCGCTACCGAGGGCTTCGCGCTGGCCCTGTAGACTCCGGGTCCATGCGGACCACCCCGATCATCCCCCCCGCCGCAGAGCCGGTCGCGGCGCGCCCGGATGCGCGCCGAGCCGCGGTCGAGCT
>DASYUT010000323.1 GCA_036000965.1 Actinomycetes bacterium | reverse complement strand
CGTCTACGACAACGTCACCGCCGGCATCAACGTCGAGGGCGACTCCCCCGGCGCCACCGTGGCCAACAACCTCAGCGTCGACAACGCCATCGGCTCCCCCCGCACCAGGGGCAACATCCGCGTCGACGCCACCTCGGTCGCCGGCACGACCGTGGACGCCAACCTGGTGTTTCTGCGCGCCGCCGCGGTCATGTACACCTGGGGCTCGACCGGCTACGCCTCGCTGGCGGCGTTCCGGGCGGCCAGCGGGCAGGAGCCACACGGCCTGCAGGCCAACCCGCGGTTCGCCGGCGCCGGCGCGGGCGACTTCCGCCTGGGCGCGGGCTCGCCCGCGGTCGACTCGGCCGCCTCCGGGGCCAGCGGGCAGCAGGCCAGCGACGCCCAGGGCCACGCCCGGGTCGACGACCCCGGCGTGGCCAACACCGGCACCGGCCCGCGCCCCTACGACGACCGCGGCGCCCTCGAGCGGTAGCAGGCGCGGCCAGGACGGTAGCGGGTCGAGAGGAAGGCTCCTCTCGACCCGCTACCGTCAGCGCGGTCCCGGCACGCCGGCTGGCCGCGACCTCGGCCGCGCCACGCCTCGGCCCGGTCGCGACCTCGGCCGCGCTACGCCTCGGGGCGGTTGGCGGCCGGCTTGCCGCCGCCCTGCGGCGCCTGGGCCTTGGCCGGCCCGGGCTGCGCCGTCGGGAGGGTGGGCTGTGCGGGTGCAGACTGCTCGCGCGCCGCCTCGGCCGGGACGTCGCCCTCCGCCTCTTCGCCGGCGGTCTTGGCCCCTGCCTGGGCCCGCGCCTCGGCCGCGGCCCGGGCCCGCGCTTCGGCATTCGCCTGGGCCTGCGCCTCGGCCGCGACCGCTCTCGCCTCAGCCGCCCGGGCCTCGGCCTGGATGTCGTCGCCGTCGCGGGCGTCCTCGAGCAGGTCACGGAGGTGGAAGTGGATCTGCTCGAAGTGCTCGAGCATGTTCTCGCGGAACGACCGCAGCCGGTTGGTCTCGGTCTCCACGATGGCGCGGTCCTGCTGCAGCTCCTGCCAGACCATGTCGCTGGCGTCGCGCGCCTCGGCCAGCACGAGACGGGCCTCCTCGTCGGCGCGGGCGCGGGTCTGGCCGGCGGTCTGGTTGGCGTCGGCGATGGTCTCGTCCCGCTGCGCCTCCGCCGCCTCCAGGGTCTGGCGGGCGGCCAGCTCGAGGTCGGCGCCGCGATCCTCCGCCTCCTTGACCCGGTCGGCGGCCTCCTCCTCGGCGGCCTGGACGATCGCCCGGGCCCGGTCCTTGGCCTCGCCGAGCAGGCGCTCGCCCGAGTTCCCGGCCTGCTCGAGGATCTTGGCTGCCTCGGCGCCGAGATGGACGAACGAGGGCGGCGCCTGCTCGCCGCGGGCGGTGTCCAGGTCGACCTGGAGCTGGCGCGACGCCTGCTCGGCCTCTTCGGCCCGGCGGTGCTGCTGCTCGATGAGCGCGATGAGCTGCATCACATACCGGTCGACCTGCAGCGGATCGTACCCGCGCACGACCCGCTGGAACTGCGGCCGGGTCTGCTCGGCCTGCAGGGTCTTCGTCGCGCTCTGCTCGAAGACACTCAATGGAGAACCTCCCTGGACTCGTGGGGGATGGCGGGCCGGAGACGCAGATCCAGGGCGAGCCCTTCAGGTCCGGGCTCGTACGGCGCCCGCAGTTACCATCTCGTCGGTCAGCACGGTGTCGGGGAATTCTGATCCCCTGGGCAAGCCTCGATCAACTGAGTCGAACCTGTCACGGTCGAACCTGTCACGGTGGACGGCGGCTACGGGGCGCCGGCGAGACGGGCCGTCCTCAGCGCACCGTCGTTCACGTTCCACCTGGCCAGCACCTGGTCGTAGCTCCGGTCCGCGATGATCCGCTGGAGCGCTGCCTGCAAGGCGTCCCGGAGCTGCTCGTCCTGCTTGCGCACGCCGATGCCGTAGGGACCCGGTTCGATCTGCTCCCCGACCACCTGGAAGTCCCTGCCCCCGCCGGACACCTTGGCGTTGTACGCGGCGACCGGGAAGTCGGCCAGGGCGGCGTCGGCCCGTCGGTACTTCACCTCCAGCATGACCTGGGTCCCGCTGTCCAGGACCTTGGTCTTGACCGGCCGCGCACCGCAGCCCCGCTGCTGCCGGGCGACCAGCTCCTCGTGGATGGTGCCGGCTTGCAGGGTCACGGTCCTGCCGCACAGGTCGGCCAGCGAGCGGATGCGGCTCGGGTTGCCCTTGGCGACCATGATGGAGGTGCCCGCCTGGAAGTACTCGACGAAGGAGATCTGCCTGGCACGCTCGGCGGTGACGGTCATCGAGGAGATGACCACGTCGTGGCGGCCTTGCCGGAGCGCCGGGATCAGCTGGTCGAACGCGACGTTGCTGAAGACGAACCGCACCCCGAGCTTCCGGCCCAGCTCGGAGGCCAGGTCCGGGTCGATCCCGCGCACCTGCGGCTCGGGCTCGCCGACGGGACGGTCCAGCACGTCTGGCGCGAAGGCGTCGTAGAACTCCACTGGCGCGTACGAGACGTCCGAGGCGACCTTGATCTCCCGAGCGCGCTGGATGCGCGCCGGCAGCCGCCTGCCGAGGTCGGTCAGGCCTTCGCGCACGGGCTGGTCCTGGCGCTGTTCGCCGGCTCGCCCCGCCGGGCCGTCACAGGCGGCCACGCTGACGACGAGGGCCAGCGCGAGCAGCGGCAGCAGCAGGCGACGGGGCTCGAGCGTTCTCCTCGGTTGCTCCGTGCTCCTCATGGGTTCCTCCGTGCTCCTCGGATCGGGCCCCAACCTGAAAGATCAGCGCGCACGACTTGCATCGCTTCATCGAGGCCGTAAGACTACCTCGGTAATGCCGCCGCGCCGGCGTCCCCCAAGTCCCCGAGTCCCCCGAGCCCTACGTCCGGACGGCCGAACGGCGCGCTCGCTGTGCTGCCGCTGCATGCACGGGCCGCCCGGGGAGGCACGTGATGCTGAACGATCTCCCGATCAGGCCGAAGCTCGCGCTCATCCTCATCATCCCGGCCGTCGCCCTGGTGGCGCTTGCGGGTCTCCAGGTCGGCTCGGCCGTCTCCACCAGCCGCCAGGCCGACCGGGTGACCAAGCTCACCGAGTTCGCCCTGCGCGGCACCGCGCTCGCGCACGAGCTGCAGAAGGAGCGTGGCCTGACCGTCCGCTACCTGCTCGCTCCCAAGGCCGGCGCGGACCGCCGCGCCCTGCCCGCCCAGCGCGGCCCCGTCGACCGCGCCCTGGCCGCCTACCGCGCCAGCGTCGGCGTGCTGGACGAGGGCGCGCTCGCGCCGTCGACCCGAGACAAGCTCCGCTCGGCGAGCAACCGGCTGGACGGGCTCGCCCAGCTGAGGCGGGACGCGGACGGCAGGGTGGTCGCAGTGTCCGCGGCGCTGGACTTCTACAACGGCACCATCGCCGACCTCCTGAACACCAACCGCGAGATCGCGGCCGGGATCGCCGACCGCGAGCTGGCCCAGAGCGTCGGGGCGTTCGTGGCCCTCTCCCGCATCAAGGAGCTGGCGGCCCTGGAGCGGGAGCTGGTCACCAGCGTGCTCGCACGCGGCCGCTTCGCGACCGGGCAGTACCGGCGCTTCACCTCCACCCTGGCGACCCGGGCGGTGCTGCTGTCGGAGTTCCGAGGCGCCGCCAACGACGTCCAGCGGGCGCAGTTCGTCGACACCCTCGTCGGCCCTGAGGTGCAACGGGCCAAGGAGCTCCAGGCCTCCGTGGTCGCCAGCGAGGGCAGCAGAGCGACCGACGTCGACCCGGCCGAATGGTGGTCGGTGACAACTGCCGAGATCGAGCTGCTGCACCAGGTCGAGGGGCGGCTCGGTGCCGCCTCGGTGGCCCGCAGCCAGGCGATCGAGTCGGACGCGCGCGAGCGGGCGACCTTCGACGGCATCGTCGTCGCGCTGGTGCTCGCGCTCGCGGTCGGCCTCTCGCTGCTGGTCGCCCGCTCCATGCTCCGCCCGCTCGGGTTGCTCAAGGCCACCGCGGAGGACGTCGCCCAGGTGCGCCTGCCCGGGGTCGTGGAGAAGCTCCAGCGGTCCGAGCCGATCGACCTCGACGCCGAGTCGCGGCCGATCGGCATCGGCGCGCGCGACGAGATCGGCCAGGTGGCCAGGGCCTTCGACACGGTCCACAGCGTTGCCGTGCGGGTCGCGGCCGAGGAGGCGGCGTTGCGCCGCAGTGTCGGCGAGCTCTTCCTCCACCTTGGCCGACGCCTCCAGGCGCTCGTCTACCGCCAGCTCGAGCTGCTCGACCAGCTCGAGCGGACGGAGGTGGACTCCAAGCAGCTACGAAGCCTCTTCCTCCTCGACCACCTGGCCACGCGCATGCGCCGCAACGCCGACAACCTGCTCGTCCTGTCAGGCGCCGAGCCCGTCCGGCGCTGGAGCGACCCCATCCCGCTCGCCACCGTCATCCGAGCCGCCAGCTCCGAGATCGAGGACTTCAGCCGGGTCGCGGTCATGCCCATGGCCGACGCCCGCATCGTCGGGCAGCACGTCAGCGACGTCATCCATCTCCTCGCCGAGCTGATCGAGAACGCGGCCACGTTCTCCCCGCCCGGGACGCGCGTGCAGGTCACCGGCGAGCCGACACCGCACGGCTACCTGGTCGAGATCGAGGACCGGGGCATCGGCATGAGCCACGGCGACCTGGCCGAGATCAACGAGCAGCTCGCCAGCCCCCCGGCGGTCGACTTCACGGCCGCGCGGCGCCTCGGCTTCGACGTCGTCGCCCGCCTGGCCGTCCGGCACGGCATCAAGGTCCGGCTCCGGCCCTCCTGGTTCGGTGGGGTGACCGCCCTCGTCCTCCTGCCCCCGAGCCTCCTCAGCGAGCTCCTCGAGACCGGTCTGGAAACGGCGCCCGAGGACGCTGGGGCGGGCCGCGGCCCCACCGCGCCACCGGTGCCGGCGCAGGCGCCCGCGCCGGCGCTCGAGACGGCCGCCCCGGACGGCGCCTCCCCCAACGGCTGGCGTTCCCACGTCCGGCGACGGGGCGCCGTCGCCGCGGAGCGGCTTCCAGGGCCGGGCGCGGTGGACTCGCCGGTCATGCAGGTCGACGATGGCCCGGCCGACTGAGCGTGCCTCCGGCCGGCGGCGAGCCCGGTGAGTGCCGCCGGGGGCCTGGACCCGGGCCCGCTCCTACGGCCCTACGCGTTGACGGGCGGGCGGACGGAGTCGAGCCGAGCCGACCTGGCCATCGAAGACCTGGTCCGGGCCGTCCCGGCGGCGGAGCGGACCAGCCCGACCGGGCTGAGCCTCGAGCACCGGTCGATCGCCCGGCTCTGCCGGGAGGTGCTGTCGGTCGCCGAGATCGCCGCCCGCCTCGAGCTCCCCCTCGGCGTCGCCCGGATCCTGGTGAGCGACCTGGTCGACCGCGGCATCGTGGTGGTCCACCGGGCCCCCGACCACGAGGGGCCCGCAGGCGTCGCCCTGCTCGAGCAGGTACTGCGAGGCCTGCAGCGCCTGTGACCAACACTGCCATACCTGTTACCATACGTTCATGCACAAGACGACCGTCTACCTGCCCGACGCGCTCAAGCGCCGCTTGACCCAAGCCGCACATCGGCGAGGAGAACCGGAGGCGGTGCTCATCCGCACGGCGATCGAGCGGCTCCTGGCCGAAGAGGCGCGGCCGCGGCCCACGCTGCCGCTGTTCCGGAGTGGCGACCCGACGCTCGCCGAACGGGTCGACGACGCCTTGGCAGGCTTCGGGGAGTGATCGTCCTCGACACCAGCGGCCTGCTCGCCGCGCTCGACGCCGACCAGCGACACCACGAGCGCGCGCGAGCGGTGCTGCAGTCCGACCCGGGCCCGCTGCTGCTCTCCCCCTTCGTCCTCGCCGAGCTGGACTACCTGCTGCTCACCAAGGTCGGGGTCCAGGCCGAGGTCGCGTTCCTGCGCGAGCTGGCCGGCGGTGCCTACGACCTCGTGTCGTTCGGGACGGCGGACGTCCCTGACGCGGTGGCGCTGATCGAGCGGTACCGGGACCTCCAGATCGGCCTGGCGGACGCGTCTGTGGCCGTGATCGCGGCCAAGTCGAGAACCACTCGCCTCCTCACCCTGGACGAGCGGCACTTCCGGTGCATGCGGCCGCTCTGGGGAGAGGCCTTCACCCTGCTCCCGGCCGACGGCCGCTGAGCGCCACCTCACCTGGAGGCGGGGTGGCCGGGGATCCAGTCGGTGCCGGCCAGGGGACCTTGGCCATGGCGGTCGCCTCGATGACGAAGGCGCCCCGCCAGTCCGTCTCCTGCCGGAGGCCGCCCCCGGAGTACTCGAGCTTGTCCATCGGAGTAGCCAATTGCCTTCCCACCCCTTCTGCGCTTGGCTCGCGGCAATACGCGGTGGTCGCCTGGATCGGCTCGTTCGCTCGGTCGATCGGCACCCCCTTTTCCAACACGGCACGAGGGCGGCGTCTCAAGGGCACAAGGTGGGGTGAGCTTGACTCCCTCTACGTTTCCATGCAAGTACCAATGTCCACTGAGGAGATACGAGAATCCGGCGCGTCCCGGGCGAGTTCCGTAAGATACTGATTCCTGTCCCAGCGGACCCGGAGCCACACCCGCGTCACGCGCACGCACCGAGGCCGGCGCCATGGACCAACCGGAGCACCTCCCGGAGCACCTCCACCAGCCGGAGGTCGACCCCTTCGAGCTCGAGCGGGCCCTCGGCTCGGTCATCGCCCAGCGGGTCCGCGAGTACCGCCTCCTGCTCGGCCTCACCGTCGGGCAGCTCGCCCAGCTCAGCGGGCTGTCCAAGGGCATGCTGTCGAAGATGGAGAACGCGCAGGCCTCACCCAGCCTGGCGACGCTGGCACGGCTGTCCGGGGCGCTCTCGGTGCCGATCACGGCCTTCTTCCGCGGGCTCGACGAGGAGCGCGACGTCCTGTTCGTCAAGGCGGGGCAGGGTCTTGAGGTCATGCACCGCGGGTCGAGGGCGGGGCACCGCTACCAGATGCTCGGCAGCATGCGCGGCCCCCAGAAGCGGATGGAGCCGCTGCTGGTGACGCTCATGGAGCGCAGCGAGGTGTTCCCCGCCTACCAGCACCCGGGCACCGAGCTCATCTACATGCTGGCCGGGAAGATGGAGTACAGCTACGGCAGTGCCACCTACCTGCTCGAACCTGGCGACGCCCTGCAGTTCAACGGCGAGGTCACCCACGGGCCGTCGCAGCTTCAGTCCCTGCCGATCCAGTTCCTTTCAGTCAAGGCATACGGCGCGGTCACGGGGCCCTGAGCGGTCACGGGCGCTGCTGAGCTGAGCGTCACAGGCGCCGCTGAGCTGAGCGGGCGGTCATGGGCCCTGCTGAGCGGTCACGGTCCTGAGCTCGCGAACCACAGTTCACTGCCGGTGGACATTGTTTCCTAGACCCTGT
Organism: Actinomycetes bacterium; assembly: GCA_036000965.1. Classification (NCBI taxonomy): domain Bacteria; kingdom Bacillati; phylum Actinomycetota; class Actinomycetes; species Actinomycetes bacterium. The sequence goes on along the minus strand of DASYUT010000323.1, from coordinate 39,592 downwards.
TAGGTTAAGGTCTGCATGCCGACGCATCGCACCCCGTCGGCTACGACCAGCAGCGGGGTCTCACGACCACGCCCGACCAGGGGAATCGTGCGGGTGAACGATCCCAACGGCCGCAACGGCCAGGCGAACGGCTCTCGCAAGCCCGCCCGCTACTCCGCCCTCGGCCTCCTCCGCCGGGGCCTCGCCCACACCGACTGGCCCCGCAGCTGGCGCGAGCACGACCTGGCCCCGAGCTACGACGTGGTGATCGTCGGCGCCGGCGTGCACGGCCTGGCCACCGCCTACTACCTGGCCGCCAACCACGGCATCACCAACGTGGCCGTGCTCGACAAGGGCTACATCGGCGGGGGCGGCTCGGGGCGGAACACCGCCATCGTGCGCTCGAACTACCTCACCCCCGAGGGCGTGCGCTTCTACGACCGGTCGGTGAAGCTGTACGAGGCGCTCGCGGCCGACCTCAACTTCAACGTGATGTTCTCCCAGCGCGGCCACCTGACCCTGGCCCACAACGACAGCTCGCTGCGCACGATGCGTTGGCGGGCCGAGGTCAACAAGCTCGAGGGCATCGACTCCGAGGTCATCGGGCCGGCCGAGATCAAGAGGCTGGTCCCGTTCATAGACGTCTCCGATGAGACCCGCTACCCGATCCTGGGCGCGCTCTACCACCCGCCCGGGGGGACCATCCGCCACGACGCGGTGAACTGGGGCTACGCCCGCGCCGCCGACGCCCGCGGCGTCCAGATCCACCAGAAGACCGAGGTGCTCGGCATCGACGTCGAGGCCGCGCCCGCTTCAGGCGGTGCCGCCGGCAAGGTCACCGGCGTGCGCACCAGCCGGGGCCGGATCGCCACCCCGACGGTGGTGAACTGCACGGCCGGGTGGTCCTCGCTCATCTCCGGCATGGCCGGGGTGACCATGCCGATCATCACCAGCCCCTTGCAGGCCGCGGTGACCGAGCCGGTCAAGATCTTCCTCGAGACGGTGGTCGTGTCCGGGACGCTGCACATCTACGTCAGCCAGACCGACCGTGGGGAGCTGGTGTTCGGGGCCAGCGTCGACCCCTACCCGTCGTACTCCATGCGTGGCTCGCTCGAGTTCACCGAGGAGCTGGCGGGCCACGTCCTCGAGCTGATGCCCTCCATCGCCAGGCTGCGCGTGCTGCGCCAGTGGGCCGGCCTGTGCGACATGACCCCCGACTACTCCCCGGTCATGGGGGTGACGCCCGTCGACGGGTTCCTGGTCGACGTCGGCTGGGGCACCTACGGCTTCAAGGCCGGCCCGGTGGCCGGCGAGGCCATGGCCGAGCTGGTCGCGACCGGCAAGACCCCCGAGATCATCGCCGCCTTCGACCTCGCCCGCTTCGCCGAGGGCCGCCTGGTGGGCGAGAAGGGCGCGGCGTCGGTCGGGCATTAGGCAGGACCGGAGACGGGAGCCGCTTTCGATGATCCTCATCCCTTGCCCCCACTGCGGGCCGCGCAACTCCTCGGAGTTCGCCTACGTCGGCGAGCGCAGGCCGCGGCCCGACCCGAACGCGGCCACGCCCGCCGAGTGGCGCTCCTACCTCTACGACAAGCGCAACCCGGCCGGCTGGACGAGCGAGAACTGGTACCACCGGTTCGGCTGCCGCAAGTACCTGGTGGTCGAGCGCCACACGGTCAGCGGCGAGGTCCGGCGGGCCGAGCCGGCGGACCAGCCGCGGACCCGCTCCGCCGCCCCCCCCGCCTGCTGCCGCCCCGCCCGCCGCCGCTGGCGGCGGCGAACAGGCGAACCATGGCACCGGGACCGCCGAGGGTGCCGGGACCGCGGCGGGTGCCGGGACCGCCGAGGGTGCCGGGACTGCGGCGGGTGCCGGAGGCCGGCCGTGAGCGCGATGGCCAGGAAAGCCAGTACCTCCATGCGCCTCGGGCCCCAGCCGGGCGAGGTGATCGACCGGGACGCGCCGCTCGACTTCACCTGGAACGGCCGGCAGCGCACCGGGTTCGCGGGCGACACGATCGTGTCGGCGCTGGCCGCCTCGGGCGAGCGGGTGTTCTCGCGCAGCTTCAAGTACCACCGCCCGCGCGGCATCCTCTCCGGGGACTTCCTCGACCCGGGCTGCACGGTCCAGGTCGACGACGAGCCGAACGTGCGCGGCGCGCACCGCCGGCTCGCGGCCGGCATGGCGGTCAGCTCGCAGAACACCTGGCCGTCGCTCCGCTTCGACATGAAAGCGGCCAACCAGGCCGTGGGCCGCTTCCTCACCGCCGGCTTCTACTACAAGACCTTCATCAAGCCGCAGCGCCTCTGGCCCGCCTACCAGAAGGTCCTGGCCCGCTTCGCGACCGGCGGGCGGGTCCGCGCGGACGCGGCCCACGGCTACTACGACAAGCGCTACGCGCACGCCGACGTGATCGTGGCCGGCGGCGGCCCGGCCGGCATGGCGGCCGCGTTCGCCGCCGCCCGCGCCGGCGCCCTGGTCATCCTGGTCGAGGAGGAGTACGAGCTCGGCGGCCACCTCCGCTGGGGCGGCGCCAGCGAGCTGGCCGTCCTGGCCGAGCTGCGCGAGGCGGTGGCCGGCCAGCCCGGCATCGAGGTGCTGGTCAACTCGGCCGTCACCGGCCGCTACGACGACAACTGGGTCGCGATCCTGCAGCGCGACCCGGCCCTCGGCCACAGCCCGGGCCTCGGCCACAGCCCGGCCGACCCCCACGTGGAGGAGCGGCTCGTCAAGGCCCGGGCGGCCACCCTGGTGGCCGCGCCCGGCCTGGTCGAGCGGCCCTACGTGTTCGAGGGCAACGACCTGCCCGGCGTCATGCTCGGCACGGCCGTGCGCAGGCTGGTCAACCTCTACGCGGTCCGGCCGGGCGAGCGGGCGGTGGTGCTCACCGCCAACGCCGAGGGCGACGCCGCCGTGGCCGACCTCGAACGGGCCGGTGTCGAGGTCGCCCGGGTGGTCGACGCCCGCAAGGGCGAGGGCATCCGCCGGGCCACCGGCGGGCGCGGCGTCGGCGCGGTGGTGCTCGCCGACGGCACCAAGGTCGACTGCGACCTGCTGGTCACCTCGATCGGCTGGACCGCGCCCACCTCCCTGCTCAACATGGCCGGCGACCGCCCGGTCTACGTGCCCGAGGCGGCCCGCTTCGTGCCCGGCGGCGGGCTGCCCGACTCGGTGCTCGTGGCCGGCGGGCTGGCCGGCGACGGCACCCTCGACGAGCTCCTCGAGCACGCCCGCGCGGTCGGCACCACCGCCGCCGCCCGAGCCTCCCGCGTCCGGGGAAACGGGTCCACTGCTCCGGGCGACGCGGCAACTGCTTCAGGTGACGGGGCCTCGGGCGCTCCGGGCAACGCGGCCTCGGGTGGTCCGGACGACGGGGCCGTGCCGAGCCTGCCGGTCCGGTCCCACCCGGCGCTGTTCCGGGCCAGTACCCACGGCATGGTGGACTACAGCGAGGACGTGTCGTCCAAGGACATCGTGGCGGCGGCCCGCGAGGGGTACGACTCGATCGAGCTGGTCAAGCGCTTCACCACCGCTACCATGGGCCCGTCCCAGGGCAAGCTCGAGACGGTCAACGCGGTGGCGGTGCTCGCCGAGGCCGTCGGCAGCACCATCGGCGACCTCGGCACGACCGTGTGGCGCCCGCCCTATGTGCCGATCAGCCTGGGTGCGCTGGCCGGCCGGGTGTTCGAGCCGGTCCGCTACTCCCCCATGCAGCCCTGGCACGAGGCACACGGGGCCCGGCCACTCGTGGCCGGCCAGTGGATCCGGCCCGACAGCTACGGCGACCCGGCCGCCGAGGTCCGCAACGTGCGCGAGCACGTCGGCCTGATCGACGTCACCCCGCTCGGCAAGCTCGAGCTGCGCGGCCCGGACGTGCCCAAGCTGCTCAACCTCCTCTACGTCAACAAGTGGTCGAAGCTCGACATCGGCTCGGTCCGCTACGGGGTGATGTGCGCCGAGGACGGCGTGGTCGCCGACGACGGGGTCACCGGCCACCTCGACCACGACCGCTACCTGATGACCACCACCTCCTCGGGCGCGGCCACCGTCTGGGAGCTGGTCGAGAACTGGCTGCAGACCGAGCACCCCGGCTGGCGGGTGCACGTCACGCCGGTCACCACCGCGTACGCCAGCATCAACGTGGCCGGGCCGAGGTCCCGCGAGCTGCTCGGCCGGGTGACCGAGGGCGTCGACCTGTCGCCAGAGGCATTCCCGTACATGCGGGTGCGGCTCGGCGCTGTGGCCGGCGTGCCCGACTGCTTCATGTGGCGCATCGGCTTCACCGGCGAGCTGAGCTACGAGATCCACGTGCCCGCCGCCTACGGCCTGGCTGTCTGGGAGACCCTGATGGAGCGCGGCGCCGACCTCGGCGTGGCCGCGTTCGGGGTCGAGGCCCAGCGCATCATGCGCCTCGAGAAGGGCCACTTCATCGTCGGCCAGGACACCGACGGGCTCACCAAGGGGTTCAGCGCCGGCCTCGACTGGGCCATCAAGCTCGACAAGGACGACTTCTTGGGCAAGCCCGAGCTGGTCTGGCAGCGCCGCGTCAACGGCGACATGCGGCTGGTCGGGCTGCAGCCGGTCGACGGGCAGGTGGTGCCGGCCGAGGCGAGCCAGATCGTGGAGGGCCGCAACACCATCGTCGGGCGGGTCACGTCGAGCCGGATGTCGCCCACCCTGGGACGGTCCATCTGCCTCGGGTTCGTCGCGCCCCACCTGGCCGAGCCGGGCACGGTCGTCACCGTGCAGCTGCCCGACGGGCGGCGCGTCCCAGCCACCGTCCAGGCCCATCACGCCCACTTCGACCCCGAGGGGGTGCGCCTGCGTGGCTGACGCCTTCACAATCCCCGTGGCCCGCAGCCCGGTCGCCCCGGCCGCTCCGGTCGTGGTGATGGACGGCTGGGAGGTGTCGGGCCGGCGCTCGACCGCGCCTCTGCGCCTCGTCGACTGCACGCCCCTGGCCAAGGTGCTGGTCCGCGCCGACCCCGACGGGCCGGTCGCCCGCCACCTCGGCGTCGGCCATGGGCGGTCCCGCCGCGACCGGCACGGCACCCTGGTGGTCGGCTCCGGCCCGGACGAATGGCTGCTGCTGGCCCCGCCGGGCACCGAGTCCGAGGTGGCCGAGCGGGTCCGGGCGGTTGCTGCCCGCGCTGCAACGGGCGAGCACGACCCTGGGCTGGTGAGCGTGGTCGAGCTGTTCACCCACGGGCGGGCGCTCATGCGCCTGACCGGGGCCGACGCACCGCACCTGCTGGCCAAGGTCTGCTCGGTCGACTTCGCCGACCGGGTCACGCCCGACGGCACGGCCTTCCGCAGCTCGGTCGCGAAGGTCGCCACCGACGTCGTGCGCGACGACAGGCCTGGCGCGCCTCAGGCAACCCCGCCTGGCGCGCCTCAGGCAAGCAGCAGTGGCACCCGTTCCTACCTGCTCCACTGCGAGCGCTCCTCCGGCCAGTACCTGTTCGACGCGATCCTGGACGCTGGCCGCGAGTTCGGCATCGAGCCCGACGGGTTCACGGGCACGGGTTCACGGGCGACCGGTTCACGGACAAGGAGATCTGACCCATGACTGTCACCTTTCCGACCGACCTCGAAATCGCTCGCAGCGCCAAGCTCAAGCCGCTGTCCGACATCGCCGGCCAGATGGGACTCGGCGAGCACCTGCTGGAGCCCTACGGGGAGGGCGTCGCCAAGGTCAAGCTGGCCGCGGTGGACGAGCTGGCCGACCGGCCCCGGGCCCGCTACGTGGTGGTCTCGGCGATCACGCCGACCCCGCTCGGAGAGGGCAAGACCACCACCACGGTCGGCCTCGGCCAGGCGTTCAGCCACATCGGCAGGCGGGCCACGGTGGCCGTCCGCCAGCCGTCCATGGGACCGACCTTCGGCATCAAGGGCGGTGCCGCCGGCGGCGGCTACAGCCAGGTCGTGCCCATGGAGCTGCTCAACCTTCACCTGACCGGGGACATGCACGCGGTCACCGCGGCCCACAACCTGCTCGCGGCGATGATCGACAACCACATCTACCAGGGCAACGAGCTCGGCATCGTGCAGCACGACGTGACCTGGCGCCGGGTGCTCGACGTCAACGACCGGGCCCTGCGCAACCTCGTCGTGGGACTGGGCGCGAAGCCCGACGGCGTGCCCCGCCAGAGCGGCTTCGACATCACCGCCGCCTCCGAGGTGATGGCCGTCCTCGCCCTGTCCACCTCCCTGCAGGACATGCGCCGCCGCCTCGGCCGGGTGGTGATCGGCTACGACCGCCACGGCGCGCCGATCACCGCCGAGCAGCTCAAGGCGGCCGGCGCGATGACCGTGATCATGCGCGAGGCGATCAAGCCGAACCTGCTGCAGACCATGGAGAACACCCCGGTGCTGGTGCACGCGGGCCCGTTCGGCAACATCGCCCACGGCAACTCCTCGGTCGTCGCCGACCTCATCGGCATCCACGGCGGGGACTTCCTGATCACCGAGGCCGGGTTCGGCGCCGACATGGGCGCCGAGAGGTTCTTCAACATCAAGTGCCGCACATCGGGCCTGCGCCCGGACGCCGCGGTGGTCGTGGCCACCATCCGCGCCCTCAAGGCCCACTCCGGGCGCCATCGGATCGTCGCCGGCAGGCCGCTGCCGCCCGCGCTGCTCGAGGAGAACCCCGACGAGGTCCACATGGGCGGCGCCAACCTGCGCAAGCAGATCGAGAACATCCGCCTGCACGGCGTCTCGCCGGTGGTCGCGATCAACGCGTTCCCCGGCGACCACCCGTCGGAGCACGCGGCGGTCAGCGAGATCGCCGAGTCGATGGGCGCCCGGGCCGCGGTCTGCACCCACTTCGCCAACGGCGGCACCGGTGCCGTCGAGCTGGCCGAGGCGGTCGCCGAGGCGGCCGAGGAGCCGACCGACTTCCGCTTCCTCTACCCGGACTCGGCCTCGCTCCGGGAGAAGATCGAGACCATCGCGACCAAGGTGTACGGCGCCGCGGAGGTCGAGTACGACCTGGCCGCCGCCCGCCAGCTCGACAGCTACGAGCGCAACGGCTTCGGCAACCTGCCTGTCTGCATCGCCAAGACGCACCTGTCGATCTCGTCCGACCCCGCCCTCAAGGGCGCCCCGACCGGCTGGGTGCTGCCGGTCCGGGAGGTGCGGGCGTCGGTGGGGGCCGGCTTCATCTACCCCATCTGCGGCGACATGCGGACCATGCCGGGTCTCGGGCTGCACCCGGCCGCCGAGCGCATCGACATCGACGAACACGACCAGATCGTGGGGCTGTCATGACTCCGGTCACCGCACGCGAGGCGCCGGCCGAGCCTCAGGCGGCCAGCTACCTCGACGGCACGCTCGGGTGCTTCCTGGAGCAGGTCTCCTCCAAGCAGCCGGCCCCCGGGGGTGGCGCCGCCGCCGCGGTGACCGTGGCGATGGCCGCCGGCCTGGTCGGGATGGCGGCCCGCTTCGCCGTCGACCACCTCGCCGACGCCACCGACGTCGTGTCCTGCGCCGAGGTGCTGCGGCGGCGGGTGGCACCGCTCGCCCAGGCCGACGCGGACGCCTACCGGGACTACCTGGCCGCCACCCGCCTGCCGCGGGAGCCCAAGCCGGAGGCCCGGCGCCGGCAGATCCGGGCCGCGCTGTCGCGGGCCGCCGACGTGCCCCTGACCGTGGCCGAGATCGCCGCGGACGTCGCCGACCTGGCCGCCGTGCTGGCGGCCGGGGGCAACCCCAACCTGCGCGGCGACGCGGTCACGGCCGCGCTGCTGGCCGAGGCGGGGGCCTGGTCGGCCGCCTGCCTGGTCGAGATCAACGTGGGCGCGGGCGACCAGCGGGCCGTGCGGGCGGGGAACCTGGCCCACGCGGCCGCCGGGGCCGCGCGCCGGGCGATGGACGCCAGGCGGTAAGGGGACGTGGCCGCCAGCGTCATCGACGGCAATTCCCTTGGCTCAGCGTGGCTCGGCCGCGACCGGCACCGGCGGCGGGACCATGAAGAGGCTCAGGGCGAGCAGCGACAGGCCCGACCAGACCAGCGCGCCGCCCCACACCTCGGGCTCCCAGCCCAGGCCGCGGTCGTGGAGGGCGATGCCGGCGAACCACACCCCCCACAGGGCCACGGGCGCGGTCGCGCAGAACACCCGCAGCCTGGCCGGCGCGGCCGCGCTGGGGCGCAGCAGTCGCAGCAGCAGCTCCACGGCGAGCGCGCCGGTCACGCCGAGCACGGCCAGCCCGCCGTCGGCGAAGCCGGTCAGCGCCTGGATCAGGACGAACTGCAGGCCGGCGACCAGGAGGACGCTGCCGGCGGGCAGGTCCCAGCGACGGAGCAGATACAGCACCGGCCCGAGCAGGAACACCGTGGCCAGGATGAACCCGGCCACGCCCGCCGCCAGGTCGAGATCCTGGACGAAGCCGGACTGCGACGGGGTGAAGAACTGCTCGAGGAACCTCCCGTGGCCGAGGCTCACGACGTTGTCATAAGCCGGGTGCAGGTACATGAAGAAGAAGCCGGTGGCGCTCCCGGTCAGGGCGGCCGAGGCCACCGCGGGCAGCAGCGCGCCGAGGCCGGCGCGGCGGCCGAGCGACGGGTCGGCCCAGGCCGACCGGAGCGGCGCCGTCACCACCAGGAAGCCCCCGGTGAACAGCCCCAGATGGGTGGGGCTGAGCAGGGCGGCGACGTCCCGCTCGATGCCGAAGGCGAGGTGCCAGGCCATGTCGCCGAGCCCGGAGGCGGCGAACAGGACGAGGCCGGCCAGGGCCGGCCCGTAGCCGGCCGGGACCGAGTCCCGCCAGGCCGCGCCCGCCCGGTGGCGGGACCAGACCGACCACCCCACCCAGAGCGCCGTGGCCGCGAAGCCCGAGTAGAACATCGCGTGCCAGGGGGTGAAGAACGTCTCGAGCAGGGGGCGGGTGCTGTGGGCCCAGCCGTCCACGAACAGCCCGCCGATGAGCCAGGCGGACAGGACGACGGTGAGCAGGTCGGCCCCCCAGCTCATGCGGGTCGCGGGCGCCCGGACCGTCCTGGCCGGGCTCGGCCTGTTCGCGCCAGCCGCCGCGGGCGTCCGCGCCGTCTCGTCGGGATGGGTCGGGAGCGACGACGGCGGCATCGGGGACCTCCTCGCTGCTGCTTCCCTGTTGGTTCCTTGTTGGTCCTGTTGGTTCCTTGTTGGTAAGGAGTCTACGGGCGGCGGCCCGCTCGGGTTCCGTCCGCCGAGGGATCTTCCGCCTCCCCCGCGCGGGGGAGGCGAACGGGCGGTTACCGACCCGTTAGCCGGGCTTGCCACGCTCCACCAGTCCGCTCGGCGACCCCCGGGCGCAGGCACGGCGGTCAGCCCTTCCCGCCGTGCCTGCGCCCGGCCCTCCGGAGGAAGCACCCATGCCGCAGCGCCCCGTCCCCCGCCGCCCCCCGCTGCTCGCCGCCGCCTGCGCGGCGCTGCTCGCCGCCTGCGCGGCGCCCGGCGCCAGCGCCCCGTCCCACCAGCACTCCAGGTCAGGGCACGGGCAGGCGGGCGCCGCCTCCCACGAGCAGCACAGCCCGTCCCATCCGCAGGCACCGCTACCGGCGACCCGGCCGGCCGGGTCGGCAACAGTCGAGGTGGAGATGACCGACGCGTTCCGCTTCCGGCCGTCCCGGATCACCGTCGAGCGGGGCCGGACGGTCACGTTCCTGATCACCAACGTCGGCAAGCTCGAGCACGAGTTCGTCATCGGGAACCGGGCCGCCCAGGACGAACACGAGCTGATGATGCAGCAGCTGGACGACACGCGCATGCACGACCACCTCAACGCCGTGTCCGTCCTGCCCGGCCAGACCAAGCGACTCACCTGGCGCTTCCCCGACCGCGGCACGGTGCTCATCGGCTGCCACGTCATCGGCCACTACGCCGCCGGCATGAAAGGCAGCATCACGGTGGTGTAGCACCGCGGCCGCGCCCGTACCCGGTCCGGGCTGGGTGCGGGCCGGCCGCCGGGCGCCATCAGCCGATCGGCCGACCCCGGGTCCGGCGGCGTAGTGGCCGAGCCGACTCCGGCCGCGCGGCGCCATAGGCGAGGCGAGCTGCCCGAGGGCGAGCGGGCGGGTTGGGAGCGGCTAGGGATCCGCGACACCCTGGCCCAGGGCCTGACCGGGGTGGTCACCCAGCTCGAGGCGGCCGAGCCGGCGCTGGCGCGCGGGCTCGTTGCCCGCGCGGGCCACGTAGAGGCTTCTCTGCCTGCGCCTCTAGCTTGAGGGGGACCTTGGCCTGCGCCTCTAGCTTGAGGGGGACCTTGCGAGCTCGCCCTGGACGATTACGAGCACCTGGGGTGAGGCCGTGCGCATGGGACTCCAGGTCATCCCGAACTCGGTGCGGTCGATGGTGATCTCGGCACGGGCCGTCAGGCGCTCAGCCGTTGCGGCGGTGACGCGCGTCTCGAACTCGATCGGCCGCGTGCGTCCCGCTGCGGTCAGGTCCCCGGCCACCCACACCTGGTCGCCTCCTCGTGGGCTGACGTCGCGGGTCTGGAACGTGATCGAGGGGTGGTTGTCAGCGTCGAAGAAGTCGGCCGAGCGCAGGTGGGGGTCGCGCTTTGGATGCTTGGTGTCGACGGAGGTGGCGTCGATGCGCATCGTCCCCGAGATGGCGCCAGAGCGGTCGATGGTGGCTGCTCCCTGGAACTTCGTGAAGTGTCCGCGGACCGTCACCATCCCCCAGAAGTGCTTGACGTGGAACTCCACGCTGGATCGTCGTGGGTCCAGCTCCCAGACGCCCGCCATGGACCCGTCGCGCAGCCGAACCGCCACCGGAGTCGAGCCCGGTGCTCCGTCCTCTGTGGTGGCCATCGCAGCCGTCCTCCTTGACGCTCGCGCCGTCGGTGGAAATCTCTGAGCGGGTCAATGGTTGAGCCGCTGAACGGAGCCTAGCCAGATGCGCTTGAGCTTGTCAACCGTTCAGTCGCTCAGGTAATCTCTTGGACGTGAGCCCGACGCAACGGTCACGCGAAGAGGCGGACGACAGCTCGCAAGGCCCCCTCCCGACGCGAGAGATCCTTGACACCCTGTTCGAGCTATTCGAACTGATGCACGCTGGCCTGCAGCAGACCATGCGGCAGTTCGAGCTCCCGCCCCCGTACGCCCTCGCACTGGCGCAGATCGACGGCACCGTCCCCATGAAGGAGCTGGGCAGGAAGCTGGGATGCGACCCGTCCTTCGTGACCGCCATCGCCGACGTGCTCGAGGACCGAGGCCTGGCCAGACGCGAGATCGACCGCACCGACCGGCGCAGCAAGAACCTCGTCCTCACCGGCAAGGGAGCGGCGGTGCGGTCGAGGCTGCAGCACGAGTTCTTCGATGACCTGCCCGGCATCCGCAGGCTCGATGAGCGTGAGCGCCGGGACTTCGTCGAGCTGCTGCGCAAGATGGTCGCCGCCGAGACGGCCGAGAAGGCCGCCTCACCGAGATCCTCACCAACCCTGGGCCGGCCGGCGTGGTGACCCGCCGGATCCTGCTGGTCGCGATGGCACTCGTCTTGACCGCCTGCTCGGGCTCGGGGCCGTCGAGCACGGCTGCCACGGCGGCGGCCACGACCCAGACCTCGAACCCGGTCCAGGTCTGCGCCGGGCAGCTCCGCCACTGGGGCACCGTCCTGCTCGACGCCAAGGACGCCGCCGGGTACGACTACCAGGAGATGGCCCTGACCGGCACCCAGTACGTGGCCGTGCTCGACATCGCCGGGCGGGCCAAGAAGCTCCGTGCCCGGGAAGGCCGGGCGGCGGCGGTCGCGTTCGTCGACCGCGAGGCCACCCGGGCCTGCGCGGAGATGACTGCCACGCCCTGCACGACCAGCACCGGTGGCGCCTGGCCCTGCTGAAGACCGTGCCCGCCGGGGTGTCGTGGGTAACCGCCGGGGTGTCCTGGGTAACCGCCAGGGTGTCGTGGGCAACCGCCAGGGTGTCGTGGGTGACGAAGGGGCCGACGGCCAGGAGGAGGTCCGGTTGACTCAGCAAGCCCGGGAGGTCGAGGCGGCGCTGGTGGTCTGCTCCCCGGCACCACTGGCGGTCCGGGAACGGCTCGCCGGGCTGGGCTCGCTGCCCGGGTTCCGGCTCATCGGCCGGCCGGCCCAGTCGATCCGCGACACCTACGTGGACACGCCCGACCGGGCCCTGGGCACGCGCAGCATCGCGCTGCGGGTCCGCGCCGTCGACGGCGCGGTCCTGCTGACCTACAAGGCGCAGGTCCGCCGGACCGCGGTCGGCGCCGAGCGGGTCGAGATCGAGGCGCCCTGGTCGCCGGCCGCCCTCGACGTCGTGCTCGCCCAGCTCGCCGCCGACGGTGCCCCGCTCGGTGCCGACGGTGCCCCGCTCGCCGCCGACGATGTCCCGCTCGGTGCCGACGGCACCCTGCACCCGGCCGCCTACGAGCTCATCGCCGCCCACCTGTCGTCCCATCCGGACGGCTGAGCAGCCCGCCGCCTGCGCGGTCGTCGTGGGCGTCGCCGGCGGCACAGTCGCCGGGGGGCGTCGCCGGCGGCGCGGCCAAGCTCGAGCGCGTACGCCGGCTCGGGGCCGCGGCGGCCGTCGACTACACCGCACCGGACTGGAGCGGGACCGTGCGCTCGCCCCAAGGTAGGGACAGGACTTCTGAGCAGGCGCTCAGGACCGCGGTCGCTCCTTCTTCGGGTCGTAGAAGGGGAAGGGCACGACCGTTGCCGGGATGCGCTTCTGGTAGCCGTCGAGCTTGCCGACCTCGACCTCGGTGCCGACCATCGAGTACTCGACCGCCATGCGGCACAAGGCGATGTTCTTGCGCAGGGTCGGTGAGCGGGTGCCGCTGGTGACCACCCCGACCTGGGGGCGGCCGGCGTGCACGCAGTCGCCGTGCCCGGCTGGCTCGTTGCCCTCGAGCTCCAGGCCGACCAGCACCCGCTGCGGGTGGGCCCGGCGCTTGTCCAGGGCGTCCTTGCCGACGAAGTCGTCCTCCTTGGTCGGCGGGACGGTGAAGCCGATGCCGGCCTCGAACGGGTCGACCTGGTCGTCGAACTCGTAGCCGGCGAAGATGAGCCCGGCCTCGATCCGGAGCACATCCAGGGCGTCCAGGCCGAGCGGGAGCATGCCGTGCGGCTGGCCCGCGGCCCACACGGCGTCCCACAGCGCGAGCCCGTCGCGCGGGTGGCACCACAGCTCGTAGCCGAGCTCGCCGGAGTAGCCGGTGCGCGAGACCAGGATCGGGATGCCGTTGTAGTCGCCGATCCGGCCGATCGCGAACCGGAACCAGGTCAGCTCCTCGAACCGGGGCTGGGCGGGCGGGGTCCAGACGATCTCGCGCAGCAGGTCCCGGCTTGCTGGGCCCTGCACGGCCAGGTTGTGGAGCTGGTCGGTGGAGTTCTTCACCCAGACCCGCAGGCCGCGGCGCCTGGCCTGCTCGCGCAGCCAGACCCCGTCGTGCTCGTCGCCCCCGACGAAGCGGAAGTTGTCCTGCCCGAGCCGGAAGATCGTGGCGTCGTCGATCATCCCGCCGGTGTCGTTGCACATCGCGGTGTAGACGACCTGGCCGACGGCCAGGCGTCGGACGTTGCGGGTCACGGTCGCCTGCATGAGCGCCTCGGCGTCCGGGCCGGTGACCTCGAACTTGCGCAGCGGCGACAGGTCCATCACCACCGCGCGCTCCCGGCAGGCCCAGTACTCCTCGAGCGATCCCTGGGAGGAGAAGCTGCTCGGCAGCCAGTAGCCCCGGTACTCGACCAGGCGCCTGGTCAGCGCCGAGACACGCGGGTGGAAGGCGGTCTCGCGGGTGAGGACGGGCTCGGCATCAGGGGTCACTCGGCGTGCCACCGCCTTCGAGAAGGTGCGTTCGGCCGGGTAGGTGCGGACATGGATCTCGGTCGGGTCCCACCCGTTCACCGGGTCGATGTCGTCGGGGCAGGCCGACGAGGCGCAGACCAGGTCGGTGAGCGCCCGCAGCAGCACGTAGTCGCCCGGCCGCGACCACGGCTCGTCGAAGTAGATCGCGTTGTTGGCGTCGATCCCGGTGTTGTAGAAGAAGTTGATCGCCGGCCACCCCTTGCGGGCGGCGATGCCGTACCGGTCGAGCTGCTGATTGAAGTTGTCGGTGCAGTTGACGTGGCCGGGGTAGCCCATGTCCTCGTAGTACTTGGCCGTGCAGGCCAGGTTGAAGGTGTCGTGCCGGCCGACGGTGTCGCGCACGACCTCGACCAGCGGCTGCATGTCCTGGTCGAAGAACTTGGAGTACAGCCCGGGCCCGGGGTAGGCGTTGCCCATGAGGGTGCGGGTGGTGGTGCCGTCCAGGCCGCGCTCGACGCCCGCGTCGAGCCGCTGGTGGTCGAAGGCGAGGAAGTCCGAGCACTGCCGGCCCTGCACGTCGATGATCTGGATGTACTCCCCCGCCTTGACCTCGTAGGCCGAGGCGGTCGCCCGGTCGACCCGCAGGTCGACCAGGGGCGCGGCCAGCGGCGGTGGCGGCTCGACCTCGTCGGAGACCCGGGGCCGGGCCCGGCGCACGACCAGGCGCAGGTCCGACGGCGGGTTCTGCTCGTCCACGGCCATGGGGCCGCCGGGCGCGACCGCCACGCAGACGACCTCGTCGGTGGCGGTGAAGGTGACCGACTCGCCAGGCTCCGACCAGGGGCCGAACACCGCGACCGCGCGTGCCTGGCCCGGGTCGAGCCCCATGCCGGCCAGCGCGGCCAGCACGGCCGCAGCGTCCTCGGCGTCACTGCGGACCAGGTCCGCGAGGCCGGTCGCGGGCGCGTCGGCCCGGGCGCCCACGGCCGCGGACCCGTCCACCGGGGAGCTGCCCTTGAGCCCCCCGGACCCGCCAACCGGGAGGCTGCCCTTGAGCCCCCCGGACCGCCCGTCGCCCCGGCCCTGCCGCACGGACGCGGACCGCCCCTCGCCCCGGCCCGGTCGCAGGAAGGTCAGCTCGCCGGGCTGGCGGCCGTGCCAGTCGATCACCGTCAGCTCGTCGCCGCCTTCGAGGCGGAGCACGGTGGCGCCGCCCCCCTTCACCCAGTAGCGCTCCACCCCGGGTTCGACGGGCGCGAGCCCGGGGAGGATCAGCCGGGGCCGGTCCAGGACGGTCATCGGCGCTCCTCCTGTCCGCGTGGCTTCGGGGTGGCGCCCGCCGTGGTCATCGCAGCTCCCTCACCTTCCCGCGGGCTGCCGCTCCTTGGCCTCGTCCTTCTCCGCCTCGGCGAGCAGCTTCTCGGCCAGGGCGCGCTTGCCCGCCGGGTCGAGCTTCTTGGTCTCGTTCTGGATGGCCCGCTCGTTGACGTGCTGGTTCCAGTAGTCGAGGGAGTCGAAGCCGAGCAGCACGGCCTTGCCCACGAACTGGCGCAGGACCTCGTTGGTCGGCCCCATGACCCAGCCGGCCTTGCCGTCGCGCAGGTAGCGCTCCAGCTCCATGTCCCGCTTGTAGCCCGACCCGCCGCAGGCGTGGAGCATCTTGTCGGTGACGTGGGCGACGTTCTTGGCCGCCACGAACTTGACCTGCCAGCACCAGTGCAGGAAGTCGGCGCGGGCGGTCTCGCCCGGGCCGAGCACCCTGGTGTTGTCGTCGGTGGCCCTGTCGAGGGCCCGGGCGACCGAGTAGACGAACAGGCGCGACGCGTTGGTGTCGATCAGCGCCTCGCCCACGTAGTCCTGGATGGTCGGGTAGTCGGCCACGCGCAGACCGACGTCCACGTGCCGCTTGCGGGTGGTGTGGCGCTTGGCGATGTCGATCGCGCCCAGCGAGATGCCGTTCCACACCGACGACGACCCGATCAGGAACCAGGGGTCGACCGACTCGTCGTTGGAGGCGGCGCCGTCGCCAACCGGCCCGACCACCTGCTCGCCGGGGACCAGCCCGTCGACGTTGAGCGAGCCGGACTGGTTGCCGCGCAGACCGAGCGCGTCCCACAGCTCGGGCCGGGCCTGGGCGTCGGCCGCGTCCACCACGAAGACCGACAGGTCGTCGTAGCCGGTGAAGTCGGGGCTGGTGGTCTGCACCACGTAGAAGTCGGCGAACCCGGCCGAGGTCGTCCAGGACGCCTTCTTGCGGACCTTGAAGCCGCCGTTGACTCGCTCGGCCCCCGACGAGATCGGGTACCAGAAGTGGCTGCCGGTCTCCGGGTCGGAGTAGGACAGGGTGCCGATCTTGCCGGTGCCAAGCGGCCGGATGTACTTGTCGATCAGGTACTCGGTGGGGCGGAGCATGATGCAGTTCACCGCGCCGATATGCATCACGTAGCACATGGCGGTGGAGGCGCAGCCATAGCGGGCGATCGTCTCGCACACCATCGCGTAGGCGGCATGGTTCTCGCCCAGGCCTCCGTACTCCTCGGGGACGGTCAGGGCCAGGAAGCCGTGCTCGCCCAGAATCTCGAGGTTGCGCCTGGGGAACTCCAAGCCGTCGTCGAAGCGCTTGGCGTTCGCCCGCATCTCTCGCTGGCACAGCTCGATGAGCTGCTCTCGCAGCTCCTTCTGCCTGTCGGTCAGGACCCAGTCGGGGTCCCAGTCATACCCGAGGCCCCAGAACGGTTCGCTGCCCCACATCTTCTCGGTGTCCGGCACGAGGCTCCTCCTTGTGGATAGTTGTCGATTTGGGCTGGCGGGCGCCCGGGGGTGCCCGGTCAGCTCCAGGGGAACGGTGAGTGGCTGACGGGGTGCAGGCGCCCCTCGGCGTAGCGGGAGAACCGGAACGGCTCGAGCAGCTCCTGCCGCTCGCCGAGCAGCTCGCGGGCGACCAGCGCGCCGACCCCGATCATCTTGTAGCCGTGGTTGGAGTCGGCGATGACGTAGGCGTTGCCGGCGAACACGTCGAAGACCGGGAAGCTGTCGGGCGTGAACGCGCCGATGCCACCCGACGGCTCCTCGGAGAACAGGTGGCCCTTGCCCTCGAACCGTTTGTGGCAGTGGGCCAGCGCCGAGGTCCACATGCGGGCGAACTCCCGGCCGACCACGAAGTCGGGGCTGGCCGGGCCGTAGGGGTCGACGGCCACGTCGTCGGCCGGGCGGTCCACCACGAACGGCATGGCCCCGCCCTGCACGCCGCCGAACGAGAAGTCGGGCTTGTAGTAGATGCCCCAGAGCCGGTCGGTGACGAGCGAGCCGTCGGCGTCGTCGTACAGCGGGGCGTCGGTGTCGACGTGCACGACCGGCGGCAGGTTGCCGTCGTTGTCGGTGAGGAAGCTCGGGTCGACCTTGAGCGTCCCCTCCTGCAGCGACCAGTAGGTCCAAGCGGGCCGGTCGTAGACCTGCCCGTCGCGGCCGAGGACGCGCACCGTGTCGGGCAGGCCAAGCATGCTCCAGAGGTCGCGCACCCAGGGCCCGGCGGCCACCACGAGCTGCTCGCAGCGGATGGTGCCCTGCCCGGTCTCGACCGCGGTCACCGCGGCGCCGGCGGTCCGCACCCCGGTCACCGGGGCCCCCGGGAAGACCCGCACCCCGGTCGCCTCGGCCTTGGCGGCAAGGCCCCGAAGCGACGCCAGGTTGTTGGCGTAGCCGCCGCGCTTCTCGTGCAGGACGCAGGTGATGCCCTTGGCCTGCCAGTCGTGGAACAGGTTCTTCATGTACAGCGCACAGTCCCGCTTCCCTTCGATGAGGGTCGAAGGGTAGCCGATCGCCTGCTGCTCCGCGTAGATCTGCGCGACGTCGGCGTGCATCACCTCCGGGGCGACCTGCATGTAGCCGACCGGGTGGAACGAGAACGCCTCCGGGTCGGACTCCCACACCGAGACCGAGTGGGCCATCAGCGCGCGCATGGCCGGCTGGAAGTAGTTGTTGCGGATCACCCCGCAGGCGATCCCGGACGCGCCCGCGCCGATCCCGGCCTTGTCGAGCACGACCACGTCCCGGCCCGACCCGAGGCCGCGGGCCCTGAGCCGCTCGCCGAGGTGCCAGGCCGTCGACAGCCCGTGCACGCCGGCCCCGATGACCACGAACCGCGCGCCCTCCGGCAGCGACACGCTGGTACCTCCTTTAGGACCTGTGTGGGCCTCCCAAAGCCCTCTCCAGTGACCTGTGGGGCCTCCCCGGCCCTCCTAGCGACCTGCGGGGCCTCCCAGCCCTGCCAGTGACCTTGTGCCCTCTCGTGACCTTGTGGGGCCTCCAGCCTCTTTGTGGGCCTTTCCCCGGCCCTCCTGGTGACCTAGTGACCTGTGGGGGCCTCCCAGCCCTCCAGCCTGGGCGGCTGCCAGTGCTCTCCCACCGTCTCCGACCCTTCCACCCAGGGCCCGAGCGCCGGCTGGGGGAACTTGGCGTGCCGCCGCTTGAGCTGGATGCCGTAGGAGTTGCCCGCCTGCAGATGGGCGATGAGCACCTTGCGGGCGATCTCGTCCTCCCGGCCGGCCGGGATCGGGAAGTGGATCTTCAGGAACGAGTTGGAGTAGCGGTCGAAGACCGCGGGCACCCCGTCCTCGCTCAGCAGCTCGACGTCCTCGAGCCAGTTGAGGTCGGGGCCGGGCGTGGCGGCCATCAGGTCGATGTCCTTCACCAGCGAGATGTCGTGCTGGTAGGGGAAGCTCTGCCCGGCCAGCTCCTCGGCGTCGATCCCGATGCGCCGCGTGGTGCCGGCCAGCGGCGCCTTGGCCATGGCGGCCGCCTCGTCGGGTGCCGTCTCGTCGGGTGCCGTCTCAGCCACTGTCAGGACCCCTCTAGCTGCCGGGCTCGTTGAGGTGCTTGGCGAGCAGGGTGCGGATCTCCTCGAGGGTCCGCTCCTCGGTCACGCCCGGGACGTAGGTGGTGCCGGCCAGCGGCACCTTGGCCATGGCGGCCGCCTCGACGGTGAGGGCGCAGAGGTCCTCCGGCTCGAGGCTGTGCACGTTGGTCTTGCCGCAGGCGCGCGCGAGCATCTGCACCTCGAGGGTGAGGGTGTGCAGGAAGTTGTAGACGCGCTCGGCGGCCTCGTCGACGACCAGGCGCCGGCGCAGCTCGGGGTCCTGGGTGGTGATGCCGACCGGGCACCGTCCGGTATGGCAGTGGTAGCAGTGGCCGGCCTTGACGCCGATGGTGCCCTCGTAGTCGGTGACCCCGGGGATCTCCTTGTTGCAGTTGAGCGCGATCAGCGCGCTGTGGCCGATGGCGACCGCCTTGGCCCCGAGCGCCAGGCACTTGGCGATGTCGCCGCCGTTGCGGATGCCGCCTGCCACCACCAGGTCGATCTCGTCGACCAGGCCGACGTCCTCGAGGGCGCGGCGGGCCTCGGGGATCGCGGCCATCAGCGGGATGCCGGTCTCCTCGGTGGCGATGTGGGGGCCGGCCCCGGTCCCGCCCTCGGCGCCGTCCAGGTAGATGATGTCCGGCCCGCACTTGGCGGCCATGCGCACGTCGTCGTAGACGCGCGCGGCGCCGAGCTTGAGCTGGATGGGGACCTGGTAGTCGGTGGCCTCGCGGATCTCCTGGACCTTGAGCGACAGGTCGTCGGGACCGAGCCAGTCGGGGTGGCGGGCGGGGCTGCGCTGGTCGATACCGGCTGGCAGCGAGCGCATCTCGGCGACCTGCTCGGTGACCTTCTGGCCCATGAGGTGGCCGCCGAGGCCGACCTTGCAGCCCTGGCCGATGAAGAACTCGACCCCGTCGGCGAGCATCAGGTGGTGCGGGTTGAACCCGTAGCGGCTCTGGATGATCTGGTAGTACCACTTGGTGGAGAGGTCCCGCTCAGGCGGGATCATGCCGCCCTCGCCCGAGCAGGTCGCCGTCCCGGCCATCGAGGCGCCCTTGGCCAGCGCCATCTTGGCCTCGAGCGACAGCGCGCCAAAGCTCATCCCGGTGATGTAGACGGGGATGTCGAGCTCCAGGGGCTTCCTGGCGAAGCGGGCCCCCAGCACGGTCCTGGTCTCGCACTTCTCGCGGTAGCCCTCGATCACGAACCGGGTGAGCGTCCCGGGCAGGAACATGAGCTGGTCCCAGCTCGGGATCGGCTTGAAGATCGAGAACCCGCGCATCCGGTAGCGCCCGATCTCGGCCTTCACGTGGATGTCGTTGATGACGTCGGGCGTGAAGACGCTGCTCCTGCCGAGGACGTTCTTTCTGGAAACCGCGTCTTCCATCGATCGATGCTCCTGGCTCGCGGAGGGTGCCTACACGGGTGCGCCCACAGGGGTGCCTACAGGACGAGCTTGCGCTCGCTGGGCTCGAGGCTGTCGTAGTTCCAGAGCTTCTTGCCACAGACGAACTTGCGGAACGAGTCGGGCCGGTCGACCCCGTACGCGCTGAGCTTGCGGTCGAGCAGCTCCTCGTCGGCCGGCCCGAGCTCGGCCTCCACGCAGTCGACGCCGAGCGAGGCGACCTTGCCGCCCACGTAGATCGATCCCGAGTACATCGAGTCGCCGAGGCCCGGGCCGGCGCTGCCGCAGATGATCTGCCGGCCGCGCTGCATCATGAAGCCGCTCATGAGCCCGGCGTCGCCGCCGACCACGATCGTGCCGCCCTTCTGGTCGATGCCGGTGCGGGCCCCGACGCTGCCTTTGACCACGAGGTCGCCGCCACGCAGGGCCGCTCCGGTGAGCGAGCCCGCGTTCTTCTCGATCACGACCACGCCCGACATCATGTTCTCGCACACCGACCAGCCGACCCGGCCGGTCACGGTCACCTCCGGCCCGTCGATGAGGCCGAGCCCGAAGTAGCCGAAGCTGCCCTCGAACCGGAGGGTGCAGCGCTGCAGGATGCCCACGCCGATGGAGTGCTTGGCGCCCGGGTTGCGCACCACCACGTCGCGCACGCCCTGCTCGTACAGGAGCCAGCGCAGCTCGAGGTTGATCCGGCGGGCGGTCAGCTCGGCCGCGTCGAACTCGGCCCGGTCACCCTCGATCTTGGCGATCCTGGGCACCTCGGCGACCGGCTCGACCAGCCCCCGCGCGTCGTAGGTGATGCGCCGCGCGCTCGGGCCACCAGGCTGGTGGCTCATCTGGGGGCCACCGGCCTGGCTCATCTGGGGGCCACCGGCCTGGCTCGTCTGGGGGCCACCGCCCTCGGGTCCGCCTGCCCGAGCCCCCAAGCCCCCTACCTGCTCCACACCAGCACCTCGCTCTCGTAGGGGTCGACCGTGTCGATCTCGCGGTCGACGACGGCCCGGATCGCGACCTCCTCGGAGGCCAGGACGACCAGGGCCGGGGTCTCGTAGAGCACCAGCGGCTTGGCCGCCATCTCGTCCTTGGCCACCCCGAGGCTGTCGCCGGTGACCACCGCGTAGGTGAAGACCCCGTCGAAGTCCTCGAGGCTCTGCTTCATCGCCGTCTCCAGCGACAGGCCCTCGGCGCGCCTCTCGGCGATGTA
This sequence comes from Actinomycetes bacterium, assembly GCA_036000965.1. NCBI lineage: Bacteria > Bacillati > Actinomycetota > Actinomycetes > Actinomycetes bacterium. The sequence goes on along the minus strand of DASYUT010000323.1, from coordinate 18,393 downwards.
GACCGCGATGATCTCGGAGTCGCACTCGGACTGGAAGCGGTGGCCGAGCCGCTCGAGGCGGCGCCGCCACTGGTGGTAGTTGGTGAGCTGGCCGTTGTGGACGACGGCGATGTCGGAGAACGGGTAGGCCCAGTACGGGTGGGCGCCGGAGATGTCCACGTCGGACTCGGTGGCCATGCGCGCGTGGCCGATGGCGTGGGTGCCGCGGAACGACTCGAGGCCGTACTGGCGGGCGACCGTCTCGGCGTCCCCGAGGTCCTTGACGATCTCGAGGGAGCTGCCGAGGGAGAGCACCTCACAGTCGGGGATGTCCTCGACGTAGTCGGTGAGCGCCTTGAGGTCGCCGTCGTAGCTCAGCCGCACCCGGTAGGCGTACTCGGTGGCCCCCTCGACGCGGTCGACGGTGGCGCCGATCTTGCCCAGCCGCGCGTCCAGCTCCATGCGGTGCTGCTCGAGCCGCTCGGCGAAGCCGAAGTCGCGCGGGGTGTTGGCGTCGGCGAGCTTGAGGCGCATGACCAGCCCGTCGCCGGGCGGACCGTACAGCGCGAAGCCGCTGGAGTCGGGCCCCCGGTGCTTCATCGCCTGGAGCATGCGGGTCATCTCCTGGCCGATGTCCGCGGGGCCGTCCCTGTGGATGATTCCGGCGATACCGCACATACGGGTGCCTCCTGCCTACGCCATACCGGGCCTGCCGGACCGCTGCCTTGTCGCGGTCCGGCAGGACGCCTCACGGAAGGATGTCGAGGTACTCCTTCACGTCCCAGTCCGAGACCGTCGCGATGAAGCGCTCCCACTCGTCGCGCTTGTAGTGCATGAAGACCCTGTACATCTCGCCGGGCAGCGCTGACTTGACGATCTGGTCGCCCTCGAGCGCGTCCAGCGCCTCGCCGAGCGTGGACGGGATCCGCTGCACCGGCTTGCCTGCCTGGATCGCCTCGTAGATGTTGCGCTCCTCGGGCGGGCCGGGGTCGAGGTTGCGCTCGATGCCGTCCTTCATGCTCACCAGCAGCCCGGCGAACGACAGGTAGGGGTTGACCGCGGAGTCGACAGAGCGGAACTCGAACCGGCCCGGCGCGCTGATCCGCAGGGCCGTGGTGCGGTTCTGGAAGCCCCAGTCGGCGAAGATCGGGGCCCAGAAGCCGGCGTCGGCGAAGCGGCGGTAGGAGTTCACCGTCGGGGAGGTGATCGCCGACAGGCCGCGCAGGTGCTCGAGCACCCCGCCGATCGCGTTCAGCCCGGTCTTGCCCGGCAGGCGCGGGTTGTCGCCGTCGGGCAGGAACATGTTCTCGTCGCCCTGCCACAGCGAGATGTTGTGGTGGCAGCCGTTGGCCGACACGCCCATGAACGGCTTGGGCATGAAGCAGGCGAAGGTGCCCGTCTCGCGGCCGACCTGCCGGCAGATCTGGCGGTAGGTGGTGAGCCGGTCGGCGGTGAGCTCGGCCCGGTCGAACATGAAGTTGAGCTCGAGCTGCCCGGGGGCGTCCTCGTGGTCGCCCTGGATCATGTCCAGCCCCAGCTTCTGGCCGTACTCGACGACCTTGTGGATGATCGGCTGCAGCTCGGAGAACTGGTCGATGTGGTAGCAGTAGGGCTTGGTCATGCCCTCGACGCTCGGCTTGCCGTCGGGGCCGAGCTTGAGCCACATCATCTCGGGCTCGCAGCCGGCCCGCAGGTGCAGGCCGGTGTCCTGCTCGAACTGGTCGTGGATGCGCCTCAAGTTGCCGCGACAGTCGGAGGTGAGGTAGGCGCCGCCGTCGACCTCCTCCTCGCGGCCCCGGAACAGGGTGCAGAACACCCGGGCCACCTTCGGGTCCCAGGGCAGCGCCTGGAAGGTGTCGACGTCGGGCAGGCCGACCAGCTCGCGAGCCTCAGGCCCGTAGCCGATGTAGTCGCCGTGCCGGTCGATGAACAGGTTCGCGGTGGCTCCGTAGACGAGCTGGAAGCCCCTACGGGCGATCGCCTCCCAGTGCGGGGTAGGGATGCCCTTGCCGACGATCCGGCCGGTCACCGACACGAACTGGTAGTAGACGTAGGTGATGCCGTCGGCGTCGATCCGTCGACGCACCTCGGCGATCGCGTCGTCACGCCCGTCCTGGGCGAGGAAACGTTCCAGGTCGGTAGGCAAGCGTTTCCCCTCTCGGTCAGAACCGGCGCGAACCTGGCAGGATCAGGCCGGTAATCGTTTCCTTCGAGTGAACGAGATCTCCTCGGATGATACGAAGCAGGAGGAGGCCGGGCAAGAGGCGCCTCGCCATCTAGTCGGGCGGCTCCGGACGGATCTCCCAGCGGGGAAGATTCCTGTACAGCTTCCGTACGCGCCGCCGGTGGCCGGGGAGGGAGAAGTAGTACCAGACGCCCAGGGCCACTGGGCCGGCCAGCAGCAAGGACCGGTCGACGAACAGGACCAGCACGGCGAACACGGGCACGATCACCAGCACCCCGGCGAACGTCGTCCACTTCGCGCGGCGGACCGCCAGCGCGTAGGCGCGGTACTCGTCGGCCGGGACCTTGCCGGTGTCCCAGGCGGTCCCGCAGCGCCCACAGCGCCAGACCGTGCCGATCGGCACCCGGGCAGACTCGCCGCAGGTGCAGGTGACCTTCAGCGACACGCCCTGGACGTGGGGGACCTTCTCCACCTCTGCCACCGATACGGACCTCTCTGTCGAGCGATACGACCTCTTCTGTCGTTCGTCCTCACCTGTTGTCGTTCGTCCTTGCCTGTTGTGTCGTTCGTCCTTGCCTCTTCCGTCGTTCGTCCTTGCCTGCGAGCCTGCGAGCCTGCGAGCCGGGGGCTCGCCCCTCGCCCCAGTGGGGGCCTGGACGGGACCGGTCTGCCGCCCACTGGGGCGAGGATGCTCGTCCGCCTAGCTCGGCGGCGCGGCCTCCGTCGCCGACCGGTCGGCCTGGGCCGGGACGGCCGGGGTGTTGTCCTGGAGCCGGAACGGCAGCTTGTCCTCGACGACCCGCCGGTAGACGTAGAGCAGGATGGCCACGACGAGCGTCACGATCCCGATCAGCAGCTCCTTGAAGCTGCCGTAGCCGGTGAGCTCGAACGAGGGGGCGCCGATGAGCAGGAACACCAGGTTGACCACGGCAAGGATCCCCGCCGCGTAGAGCCACACGGGCGCCAGGCGCAGCGGTCGCGGCCAGTCGGGCCGGTCCCGCCGCAGCAGCAGGATGGCCGACAGCGCGAACACGTGACACAGGACGTAGCCGAGGTTGCTGGCGGCCAGGATGGCGATGGTGGAGTTCAGCACGAGCACCGCGACGACGTTGACGACCATGTCGACGGTCATCGCCCGGGCCGGCACGTGGAAGCGGTTGAGATGCCCGAGCCACCGGACCGTCATGCCCGACTTGGAGATCCCGTACAGGGCCCGGGAGCCGTCCATGGTGGCCGTGTTCATGGCCAGGATGAACGCCGCGATGAGCAGCGGGATCACCAGGTTGGCACCCACCCCGACTATCTGGTTGAGCTCGGTGACGTAGAAGGTGTAGTCCAGCGCCCCCTTGGCGATCTCGCTGCCCGGCAGCACGCCGCCCACCCCGATAGGGAGGAGCGCGTACACCACCAGCGAGAACATCGCGGACCGGCGCAGGGCGAGCGCCGTGTCGCGCTCGGAGTCCTTGTACTCCGGCGCGAACGTGGCCGCCGCCTCCACGCCATACGACGACCAGGCCATCAGGTAGAGCCACACCAGGGCCAGCCGCCAGCTGTCCCACGTCGTGCCTGCGGCGTCGATCTCCCAGGTGAGGTTGGAGCCGTGGAAGTCACCGGTGAGGTAGGGGACGAACATGAACAGCACGAGCGGGATGAGCAGCAGCGCGCCGGTCACGTAGGCGACCCACACAGCCGGCTTGACGCCCAGCGTGTTCAGCACCCACACGGCCACGATGAGCACGATGGCGACGACCCGCGGGAACGTGAGGGTCACGCCGAGGATGCTGGTCTCCCAGGTGGCGTCTGCGAACCACTGGGCGTGGATGAGCCCGCCGATCACGAGGCCGTTGATCGCGAGCACGACCGTCCAGCCGGCCCAGTAGCCGAGCGCCGCCATCGGCCCGGCCAGGGTGAAGTACCGCCGCCAGCCCTCGTGGGCGTAGATCGGGATGCCGCCCGCGCGGTCGGGGAACATCGTGGCCGGCTCGGTGTACACCTTGTTCTGCACGACCGCGATCAGCATCGACGCGGTCCACAGGGCGAAGGCTCCCCACGCGCCGAGCGAGCCGATGGAGGCTCCGAGGCTGGCGATGAGGAAGCCGGGGTTGGCCAGGCAGACGACGAAGCCGTCGTACCAGTGGAGCAGCTTCAGCAACTGGCGGTCGTCGACCTCGACGACGCCGCCTTGTGCTGGGGCAACATGATCCATGGTCCTTCTCCCGCCGGTGTCAGAAGGTTGGGGGCGTTGCACTAGCTGGCAGGGACCACGAGCGGGCACGGACCCCTCGGTCCGGGTCGGGGTCGGGTGCGCGGCGACCCCGGCTGCCGTCAGGAGGCGTGCCGGTGCGTGGCGTCAGTCCGGCGGGGAGCGGCTGAGGCGCGTGCCCGAGCAGGCCAAGACGGCTCATCCTCTCTGGTGGCCAGGCCACCTCCGACGATAGGGGGCCAAACGGGCCATACCATAGCGCCTGCGCCAGCGCGCACCTAGCAGCTCGTTACGTAGCTCCTGCGTAGCTCCTACACGGCCCGCAGGTACCGGCTACGGTGGAAGATCAGCGGGGAGCCGTCGTCGGTGGCCACGCTCTGCACCCTGCCGAGCAGGATCACGTGGTCGCCGCCGTCGTAGGAGACCTCGAGCGAGCAGTCGATGTGCGCGATGCACCCCTCGATGAGCGGTGCCCCGGTCGCCCCGATCCAGTAGGGCACCGAGGCGAACTTGTCGTCCGAGGGCCGCGCGAAGTGGCGGGAGACCCATTCCTGGTCGGCGCTGAGCACGTTGATGGCGTAGCCGCACCCGACCTGGAAGGCCTGCAGGCTGGGCGCGTTGCGGTGCAGGCAGACGAGCACGAGCGGCGGGTCGAGCGACACCGACGTGAACGAGTTGGCGGTGAAGCCCATGAGCTTGCCGTCGGGCGCCCGGGTGGTCACCACGGTCACCCCGGTGATGAACGAGCCAGCGGCGCGCTTGAAGTCCTCGACGGCGATCCGCTCGGCGTCCTCGTCGAGCTCGACCGGAGCGGCGTCGGCGCCGAGGTCGGCGTGCGGCACGCCGGCACGGTGGTCGAGGACCTCCCGGCCAGTGTCCTCCTGGTGGGCGAGCAACGGACCTCCTCTGCTATTATTGCCAAGGAGCCAATTGCTATTGCGGCTCACCCAAAAGCCTAGCGTGTCGCGCAGGGGGACACAAGTGCCGCGTACCGGAAAGCCCGCCACACGGACCGTGCAGTCGGTCGACCGCGGCTTGGCGCTGCTGTGGATGCTGGCCGACGAGGACGGCGAAGCCGGCCTCGGGGTGGTGGAGGCGTCGGAGCGCCTTGGCGTCGACCCGAGCACGGCCTCCCGGCTGCTCGCCTCGCTGGTGGCCGCCCAGCTCGCCGCCCGCGACCCGGTGACCGGCCGGTACCGGATGGGCCTGGGCGCCGTCCGCCTGGCCAGCTCGGCGCCGGTGGCGGTCGCCGCCGGCGAGCGCGAGCTCCGCCAGGTCGCCCGCCGCACCCTCTACCTGTTGGAGGAGGGCACGGGCGAGACGGTCGTGCTGGACGTGCGCGGCCAGGCCACGGCCACCCTGGTCGACGTGGTACCGAGCCGGCGGTCGGCACCGCAGCTCGCCTGGCTCAACATGCGCCGGCCGCTGCACGCCACCGCGGACGGCAAGGTGCTGCTCGCCCACGCCCCGGACGAGGTCTCCGAGGCCGAGCTGGGCCGCGCCCTGGACCGGCTCGCCCCGCGGACCGTGACCGACCCGGCCGCGCTGCGCTCCCAGCTCGCCGAGATCCGCAGGCTGGGCTATGCCGTCACCGAGGGTGAGCACCAGCCCGGCGTCAACGTGATCGCCGCGCCGGTCGAGAACGCGACGGGCAGGGCCATCGCCGCCCTGGCCATCGAGGGGCCCGCCGAACGCTTCGACCGCATCGGCATGCGCCGGGCCCTGGACCTGCTGCTCCCCCGCGCCGGCGAGCTGTCGCGCAACCTGGGCGCGCCCACCGGCGCTGTCATCCCCTCCCCGGACCCGTTCGCCTGAGCGCCCGCCGGCTTGGTCTGAGCAGGTGCTTCGCGCAAAGGCATCAAGCATCGGCGGGGAACCGGGGGACGACCACCCCGAGGTCGACGTTGCCACCCGACAGGATGGCCCCCACCCGCGCGCCGGCCACGTCCCCGGCTCGGCCGGTGAGCAGGGCGGCGACCGCCGCCGCGCCGGCCGGCTCGACCACGACCTTCATCCGTTCCATCACGAAGCGCACCGCGGCCAGGATCTCGCCGTCGGTCACGAGCACGACCTCGTCGACGACCTCGCGGAACAGCGGGAGGGTGACCGGCCCGGCGAACGGCGCGCAGAGCCCGTCGGCCACCGAGCGGGGCACGACCGGCACCGGGTGGCCGGCGGCCAGGGCGGCGGTGAGCGCGGCGGCCCCCTCCGGCTCGACCCCGAGGACCCGGCACCCGGGGTTGGCGTCGCGCACGGCCAGGGCCGTGCCGCAGATCAGCCCGCCCCCGCCGACGCAGCAGACCCAGAGGTCGACCGGACCGGCGCCCTCGACCAGCTCCAGCCCTGCCGTGCCCTGGCCGGCCACGATCTCAGGGTCGTCGAACGGGTGCACGAAGTACAGGCCGCGTTCCTGCTGCAGCCGCTCGCACTCGGCGAACGACTCCACCGTGGTCTCCCCGTGGAGCACCACGTCGGCGCCGTAGTCGCGGCAGGCGGCAACCTTGGTCGCGGGGGCGGTGCGCGGCATGACCACTGTGGCCTTCGCCCCCACCTGGGCCGCGGCCCAGGCCAGGGCGCCAGCGTGGTTGCCGGCCGAGACGGCCACGAGCCCGCGCTCGCGGTCGGCGTCGGGCAGGGTGATGAGCCGGTTGAGCGCGCCGCGGGCCTTGAACGAGCCGGTCTTCTGGACCGCCTCGTTCTTGAGCAGCACCGTCGCGCCCGTGCGGCGGTCCAGGGTGGCCGAGGTGACCACCGGGGTGCGGTGCACCCGGCCGGCGATGCGCGCCGCCGCCGACCGTACCGCGTCTGCGTCCACCCCGTGCTCCTCTCGTTTGTCCCCCGCCGAGGGCTCCCTCGGCGCCCACTGAGCCTACCGCGCCGGCGCCGGGCCGCCGGAGATCCTAGGGGCGGGTGGCGGCGAGGATCTCGGGGCCGCGGCGCTCGAACAGGGCGGCCGCCAGGAGCAGGGCGACGGCGTAGGCGGCGAGGCCGTAGCCGGTGGCCAGCGGCAGGGTGAGCGCCCACCAGGCGCGGCCGGCGAACAGGGGCCAGGCCACGGCCGCCGCCACCGGGACGAGCAGGACCGACACGACCGCGAAGGCGGCGAGCTGGAACAGCGCCACCGTGCACCCCTGCCGCTCGGACGTGGCCAGCAGGTTCGCGTCGTCGTCGGGCACCGGGTAGGGCAGCAGGGCCGAGCAGAGCCCGCCCACGGCCAGCGCCACGCCCAGCGTGGCCGGGGCGGCGGCCAGCCCGACCAGGCTCTCCCCCACCCGGCCGGTGACGGCGGCGAGGATCGCGCCCACCCCGGCCACACCGGCCAGCAGCACGGCGCCCAGGGCCAGGTGCTTGCCGAGCAGCAGCTCGCGCGCGTGCACCGGCGCGGCCAGCAGCTGGGCGAGCGGATGGCCCTCCCAGCCGAACGCGTTGAAGCCGACGTTCAGGGTGCCGAACAGCACCACCGTGGGCAGCAGCAGGGCCGGCTCGAGCTCGCGTGGCCCGAGCCCCACCCTGCCCCTGACCAGACCGGCCGCCACCAGCACGAGCGAGGTGACCACGGCCGAGGCCCAGGCCGCCCGGAGCCGGGGTGCGCGCCAGGCGTAGCGGAGGTCCTTGGCGGCCAAGGCGAGCGCCGGCCCGCCGACGCCCCTGGCGATGACCGACCCGCCGACGCCCCTGGTCCTGGCGCCGAGCAGTCCGCGCCGGCGCGACCCCGGGCCGGGCTGGTCCCCGCTGGCCGGCGACCCGGTCATCGCCCGGCGCAGGGCCATGCGCCACAGGGCGACCGAGGCGGCCAGGAAGGCCGCGGAGGCCAGCGCCCAGGCGAGCGCCCCGGGCACGTCGGCGGCGGCCGCGCGCTCGACCACCCGGGCGGCGGTCCCGGGCGGGGTGAACTGCAGGAAGCGCGACGGCCCGAGCGAGAGCAGCGGGCTGCCCGGCCCCTGGGCGTCCCCGGCCGCCGCGCCGCCGGCTGCGCCGCCGAACGGGTCGGCCTCGGCGAAGCGCACCATCAGCCAGAGGGAGGCGGCCACCACGGGGACCAGGAGCGCGACCAGGTCGCGGGTGCGCCGGTTGCGCAGGAACCCGGAGGCGAGGGTGACCAGTGCCTGGTTGCCGACCAGGACGTGGGCGAGCCCGAGCAGCACGCCGAGCCAGACCAGCGGCCCCGCTCCGAAGCCGGCCAGGGCGGCCAGGAAGAACAGGCCGCCGAGCAGAGTGGGCAGGCCGAACGCGCTCGCCGCGAGCAGTCCGGTCAAGAGTTCCCAGCCGGCGACGGGATACACGGCCAGGCGGGCCGGAGAGAGCCCCTCGGTCAGGCTCACCGCCATCGCCGGGAGCAGCAGCCACAGGACCCAGACGGTGAAGAACACGGTGAACAGCAGCTCGCGGGCGGCGTCGGGGCTCAGGCGGCGGTAGGCGACCAGGGTGCCGATGGCCAGCAGCAGGGCGATCGGCAGCAGCCCGACCAGGGCGAGCACCAGGGCCAGGGCCCGGCGCCAGTCCCGCGCCACCGCGCCAGCGGCCAGGCGCCACTTCAGCCAGACGATGCGGCCAACCATGCCAGGTCCGATGCGGCCAGGCTCTCCACCCCGATCAGGCGGTAGAACAGCTCGTCGAGGTCTGCCACGCCGTGCCGGCGGCAGAGCCCCTCGACGCTCCCCTGGGTCACCAGGCGACCCTCGTGGATCACGCCGACCAGGTCGGAGGTCCGCTCCACCAGCGCCATCACGTGGGAGGTCATCACCACTGCGGCCCCGCCGGCCACCACCCGGCGCAGCACCTCCGACATCGTGCGGGCCGAGATGGGGTCGACCGACTCGAACGGCTCGTCCAGGAAGAGCACCCTGGGCGAGTGGATGATCGCCGCGGCCAGCGCCACCTTCTTGCGCATGCCCTGGGAGTAGTCGGCGATCAGGCGGCCGGCGTCCCGCTCGAGGCCGAGCACGCCGAGCAGCTCGTCCCGGCGCCTGGCCACCTCGGGGCCGGGCAGGCGCTGCATGTGGCCGGCGAAGTCGACGTACTCGGCGCCGGTCAGCCGCTCGTAGAGGTTGAGGGTGTCGGGCAGCACCCCGAGGCGCGCCTTGGCCCGCACCGGGTCCCGCCACAGGTCCACGCCGTCGACCAGGACCCTGCCGGCGTCGGGACGCAGCATGCCGACGCTCATGCGGATCGTGGTGGTCTTGCCCGCCCCGTTCGGGCCGACCAGGCCGTAGAACACCCCCGGCTCGATCTCGAGGTCGATGCCCGCGACCGCGGCCTTGCCGCCGAAGCGCTTGGCCAGCCCGTGGATCTGGAGCACCGGCATGCTGGCGGGTCCTCCTTCGTGCCTGCCTGTTCCTGCCTGCCTGGGCCGGGTCGCGGTGCGCCGCCGGCCCCCCCGGCTCACCGGTTGTTGCGGTCCTGGGCCCGTTCGAGCGGGAGGGTGACCACGTCCACGACCGCGTCGGCGCCCCGCTCGACGAGCACCCCGAAGTCTTCCGCGATCCGCTTGGGGATCGGCTCCAGCACGTAGTCGGCCGGGTCCTGGCGGCCCGGGGGACGGCCGACGCCGAGCCTGACGCGGTAGAACGCGGGCGAGCCGAGCGCCTTGACGATGTCCTTGAGGCCGTTGTGGCCGGCCGTGCCGCCGCCCTGGCGGACCTGGAGCCGGCCCTCGGCCAGGTCGATCTCGTCGTGCACGATCACGACCCGCTCCACCGGCACCTTGTGGTACCGCGAGAGCAGGGACGCGGGCCCGCCCGAGTCGTTCACGTAGCTGTCGGGCCGGGCCAGCACGACACGGGTGCCGCCCTCGCGGACCTCGGCGACCCGGGCGCGGTTGCGCGACTTCTTGAGCTTCTGGCCGTACCGCTCGGCCAGCCGGGTGACCACCATGGCGCCGGCGTTGTGCCTGGTGTTGGCGTACCCGTCGTCGGGGTTGCCGAGCCCGAGCACGAGCCAGGGCCCGGTGTCGGTACCGGTACCGACACCGGGTGCGGTGGTGGGCGCGGCCACGGCGCGGAGCGCGGCGAGACCGGGGAACCGCAGTGCGACCGTGGCCCCTACGCCTCCTCCGCGCCGCCCTCGGCGGTCGCCTTCGTGCCTTCCTCGCCCTCGGCGGCCTCCTCGGCCTCCTCGGCCTCCTCGACGACCCTGGGGGCCACGATGGAGACGACCGGGGCCTCGGGGTCGTCGAGGATGGTGGCTCCTTCGGGCGCCTTCAGGTCGGCCACCCGCAGCACGTCGCCGAGGGCGAGGCCGGAGACGTCGGCCTCGATCTGCTCGGGGACGCTGGTCACCTCGGCCTCGACGTTGGCCTGGTAGAGGTCCTGGTCGGCGATGCCGCCCTCGCGCACGCCGGGCGCCTCGCCGACCAGGTGCACCGGCACCTGCACGTGGACCTTCTCGCCCCGGCGGACCAGCAGGAAGTCGACGTGGATGAAGGTGCCCCGGACCGGGTGGCGCTGGACCTCCTTGGCCAGCGCGAGGCGCCGCTTCGAGCCGACCGACAGCGCGATGAGCACGTTGGCGCCGGTGCGCAGGGCGTGGCCGAACTCCCGGGCGTCGATGCTCAGGTGCTCCGGCGCCATGCCGTGGCCGTAGAGGACGGCGGGCACGCGCCCGGCGGCGCGGGCGCGGCGGTTGGCTCCCTTCCCGGTGTCCGACCGGGGCTCGGCGGCAAGCTTGTACTCGGACATGGGGGGTGGCCTCCTCGAGGTTGAACAGCGCAGAATCCTGGTGCGGCGCGGCCACGCGCCGCACGCGCGGGCCAGCGCCGAGAGCCCCGGCCTGCGGCGGGGCCCGGCGAGGGTAGCACGCTTCAGGCGGACAGGTCGAAGGCGGGCGCCGCCCGGCCGCGTCGGTATAGGAGAAGCCCCGGCCGTGGCGCCTGCGTACGATGCCGGGGCCGGAGCAGTCGACCCGCCGGATCCTGGCCATGGCGGCCTGGTACCCCCCATTCCGTGGGCCAACCTCGTGCCGGAACCCGTTCGGTGGTTGTGCAGTGCTTGGTTTGAAACCCGAGCGCACCGGCAAGGCCGACGCGAAGCGCGGCAGGGTGCCGCGCCCGAGAGGAGCACGGACATGGGCATCCTGGCCATCGAGTACCGGCGCGGCTTCGAGAACGCCTGGTCGAACGTTGCCACCTTCCTGCCCAAGCTGGTCGCCGCGATCGTCATCATCCTGGTCGGGCTGTTCGTGGCCAGGCTGGCCGCGAGCCTGCTGAACAAGGTGCTCGAGCGGGTCGGCTTCGACCGCGCGGTGGAGCGCGGCGGCATCAGGCAGCTGCTGGCCCGCAGCAAGTACGACGCCTCCGACATCCTGGCCAAGCTGGTGTTCTGGACGCTGGTGCTGATCACCCTGCAGCTCGCCTTCGGCGTGTTCGGCAGCAACCCGGTCAGCGACCTGCTCGAGGGCCTGATCGCCTACCTGCCCAACGTCGTCGTGGCGATCATCATCGTCGTGGTCGCCGGGGTCGTCGCGCGGGCGGTCAAGGACCTGCTCACGAGCCTGCTCGGCGCGGTCGAGGGCGGCCGGTTCATCGCCACCGCGGCCAGCGTGGCCATCCTGGTCTTCGGCGTCTTCGCCGCCCTCGACCAGCTCAAGATCGCCCCGCGGATCGTCACCGGCCTGTGGTACGCCCTGCTCGCGATCGTGGTCGGCTCGGCGGTCGTCGCCATCGGCGGCGGCGGGATCCGCACCATGCAGCGGTACTGGGAGCGGGCCGCCAGCCGGGTCGAGGAGCGCGGACCCGTGTACCGCGACCAGGTGCGGACCTCGGCCCAGGCCCAGACCGTGCGGCCCGACGCACCCCCCGTCGACCCCGGCGCCACCACGATCGCCACCGACCGGCGGCGCGCCGCCGAATCAGGCCAGCCGGGCGCGGTGCCGGTGCCGCCGGACCGGCCCGGCCCGGCACCGTCCGACCGGCCAGGCCCGGTGCCGTCCGACCGGCCAGGCGAGGCCGTACCGGACCGGCCGGGCGATGACCGGACACGGCCGCTGAGTTGACCCATTCCAGGCCAGTCATCGCCGGCTCACGCCGCGGCTCCGGGAGCGCTCCCGGAGCCGCGGCGTGTTGGCGGCTGGAGCGGATCAGCCAGACTGGTTCAGTGCGGAACTCCTGCGGGTAGGGCGACGAGTGCGTGGGACGTGGACTCCTCCGGGAACGGTCGTCCCCGGTGTCGAGATGTCCACCACAGCAGAGCGGGTCAACTTCACGCCAAGGACCGGCCGCTGCGCTCGCCTGACCGGTGGTTCAGCGGCGCTCAGCCAGCGTCCGCCGATAGAACGCCGCCTCCTCCCGGAGGGCGTGCCGGATGCTTTCGGCTCGGCGAAAGCCGTGTCCTTCACCTGGGAACATGAGGTAGACATGCGGGATGCGTTTGCGGTCGAGCGTCTGGGCCATCGCCTCGGATTGGGCCGGGGGGACGATCGTGTCGTCGAGGCCCTGCAGGAGGATGACAGGACAGGCGATCCGGTCGGCGGCGTGGAGGGGTGACCTTGCCCGGTAGGTATCGGCCTGCTCCGGGTAGGGTCCGACGAGACGGTCGAGGTAATGGGCCTGGAACTTGGGGGCCTTGTGGCGGAAGGTCTCGAGGTCGGCGATCCCGAAGTAGCTGGCGCCGGCCGTGAACAGATCGCGGAAGGCAAGGGCGCACAGGGCGGTGTAGCCACCGGCGCTCGCCCCGGCGATCAGCAGGCCCTCGGGGTCGGCCCGGCCCGCCTCGACCAGGTAGCGAGCAGCCGCCAGGCAGTCGTCGACGTCGACGACGCCCCACTGGCCGGTCAGGCGCTCCCGATAGGCGCGACCGAGCCCGGTCGAGCCGCCGTAGTTGACGTCGACCACGGCGAACCCGCGGCTGGTGAAGAACTGCGTGCGCAGGTCGAGCCGCGCTTTGGCGTTCGCGGTGGGGCCGGGGTGAGGCTGGACTAGCAGCGGCGGCTGCTGCCCGTCCGGTCCGGTCACGTCCTTGCTGGTCGGCGGGTAGTAGAGCGCGTGAGCGGTCTGGCCGCCCACGGTCGGGAACCAGATCGCGCGGGGCACCGAGACATACCCGCGGTCGACCGCGATGTCGGTGCCGGCGAGCACCTCCACCCGCCCGCTTGCAAGGTCGACGGTCGCCACGGTCTGGTAGTGGGTTGGGCTGGCGCCGATGAGGGCTATGCGGTCGTTGACGGCGCGTAGGTAGGGCTTGATCGAGGTGAACGGCGACCGCAGGTCCTCAAGCCGACCGGTCCGCGGGTCGAGGAGAGCGAGGTGGTCTGTGCCATCTTGGTGGTAGCGGCAGGCCAGGCGGCCGTCGGCGAGGAACGCGTAGGTTGCGTAGTCGAGTTCCCACGGCGCGTCGGCGAACTCGGCCTGCATCGGCAGGAGGGCTTCGGTCCGGTCGTTGCGGTGCCGGTACAGGTTCCACCAGCCAGAGCGGTCGGAGATGAAGTGCAGCGTGCCGTCGGGGTGCCATTCGGGCTGGACGATCGACTCGGCAGGGCCGCCGGCGACGTGGCGGGCCGGGCCGAGCCGGCCGTCGGCGGTGAGGTCGGCGACCCACAGATCGGTGCCGTCCCAGGGCATGCTCGGGCGATCCCACGTGACCCAGGCCAGCCGCCGGCCGTCGGGGCTCGGGCGGGGTGCCGCGTAGAAGTCCCGCCCGCCGGCCACCACCCATGGAGCGGCCGACCCGTCCGACGGCAGCGCCGCCAGCTCGTTGATCACCTCCCCCTCCTGGTGCCGCTCGCGGACGCAGATCAGCAGCCGCCGGTCCGCGGTGAGGCGGGCGTCGGCGTAGCGGATCGTCGCTGGTATGGCCGGTGCCGGGGTGATCGGTCGCGGTGGCCGACCCTCGTCCAGCCGATACAGGCGCTGATCGTCCAGGCGGGACACCAGGAGCGTCGTGCCAGCGACCAGGTAGGCGCCGCCGCCGTACTCGTGCACCCGCGTGCCGACGTTGAAACCGGGCGGCACGGCGTCCACCCGTCCTTCCTGGGCGGTCCACTGGACCACCACGGTGCGGCCATCCTCCCAGGGTCGGCCTTCCAACCAGTACACCGCCCGGTCGGTCATCTGTACCGCGTCATAGGCGGTCGACCGGCTGGCGACCAGCTCGGCGGTGATCGGGGAGGGCCACGACCCATAGGGCATCACCCTCGCCGACGCGCCCCGTGCCCGCCGCCGTCCTCGTGCCGCTCTCATGGACGCAGTCGTCACAGGCACTCGGCGAGCCGCTGATCCAAGGCCTTCATGGCCTCGGTGTCGCGCCACCGCTCGTAGGCGTTACGGAACCGGCGGACGCGGTCCACGCCCGCCACCGACCGAGCCTCCAACGCTGCCGTCAGCGACTCGGCCGCCAGCCAGCCCGCCCGGTCGATGTCTCGCTGGTCGGCTTTGACGTAGGCGAGTTCCAGCAGCACCTCGGCCCGGCGCCTGGTGCACCACGGCTCGAGGGCGGCCAGCGCCTTGCCGAGCATGCACTCGGCCGTTGCAAGCTCGCCCAGCCGCCGGTAGCAGCAGCCGGCAACGGCGGCGAACCTGATGCGGTCGAACCGGTACATCCAGGCCGGGTCCTCCTCCGGTCTAGTCTGCTCGATCGCCACCTCGGCGCGATTGAGGGTCTTAAGGCACCCCTCGGCGTCTCCCATGGCGGCCAGGGCTTGCGCCTCGAGGGTCGCCAGCCACGACCGGACGGTTGCCGTCCCACTACGCGCGGCCGACGCGCTCGCCCCGCGAGCCAGCGCGAGCGCGTCGGCGACCGCGCCGTCGCTGCCCCGGACCTGGCTTCTGAACCCGCGGATATAGGCGTCAAGGGCCGGGTCGCCCGCCTCGCGGGTCGCGATGGCCGCGGTGGCGTAGTGCTGTTCGGCCGCCCGGCGGTCGTCGAGGTCATGGGACAACCAGGCGGCGTGCCCGGCCGTCTCGCCGGCAATGGCGGCCAGCCTGCGCCGCAGCACCCCCTGCTGGGTGCCATGCAGCAGCCGGGTCACCGCGTGCAGGTGGCCGGTCACCTCGTCGACCAGCTCGTAGGAGCTCAGGCTGTGGTACAGCTCCCGGTGGATGGCTGTCACCCGCTCGAGCCGGTCGACCGTGACCTTATCCACGCGCGTTGGGCGGCGGACGGCCAGCGACAGCCGATCCAGCGGCCCAGTGTGGACGTGCTGGCCGACCACGCTCCGCATGTCGGGTCCGCCGGCCACGCCAAGGATTGCGGCGACCTGAGCCAGCAGTGCGCGCTCGCCGTCGGAGGCGCCGATGTCGTCGAGCTGGTCGTCGGCCGGCGGGTCGCCGATGAGCGGAGCCGGCAGCGCCGCCTGCGCCGCCGGACCGGAGGACTGCTCTGCTGGGCCTTGGGTTGGGGTGTAGTCGATCGGGTCGGCGTTGCCGATCACCGGCCAGCCGAGTCTGGCCTGGTGGCAGGCGAACAGCCGGCACAGCCGGTCCAGGGAGTCCCGGGGATAGACCTCGCCGCGCAGCCAGCGCAGCACGTCGGCGTCCTGCAAGCCGGAAGCATCCAGCCCCTCTTGTGTCGCCAGAGCTTGCAGGGCCTCGCGGACGAAGCTGACCCCCCACCCGTTGGCGTGCATGCGGGCCTCGGCCGGGAACACCTCGCCACCGAAGCGGCGCAGGATCTCGTCTTGGATCTGCTCGACGGTCCATTCCCGGGTCCGGCCGAGGGTGGCGATCCAGCGCGCCTCCTGGATGAGCTGCCGCCGACGCGCCCGGCTCACCTCGGCCTTGCGTCGCCCCATACCACCTGCCTTGTTCGTTCGACCCGTTCCGGGCTGCGTAGGCTCAACGATTCACGTCCGCCGCTCTGTAGGCCTGCCATTGCCCCACCCGGGCAGGTCGCCCCATTCGTGCTGGTCATCCTACTTGGACGACGGACCAATGGCGACGCTGCAGCGGATACGCGACGTTGGGTCGCGAGACAGCCGTCGACCGCGAGGGCAGCAATATGAGGACGTGGGTTGCCGACGGCGCCGGGTTCGCCGTCAGCGTCGAACCCGGCGCTCGTGTCTTGGTTGACGCCCCGCTTGCCCCTGTGATGAGGGCCGCCAGGGGAGGTGGGCGCAGGTGAGCGCATGGCCACCAGATCAGCGGCGGCCCTATGTCGGCAAGGCGGCCATCCAGGCGTCGGTCACGGCGGCGGCTCCGCCAGCAGGAGCATCAGGCGGGCCGGCAGCGACCGTGCTACCAGGAGTCAGAGTGTCGCTCCGCTCCGACTTGGCCGCCCACGTGCCCTACAGCTCACCGCGACCGTGGGTGCCGGTGCGGCTGGACACCAACGAGAGCCCCTACCCGCCGCCGAACGGGCTGCGCGCCGCGCTGACCGAGCTTGCCAGGGACCATTCGTGGCATTGCTACGGCGACCTCGACGCTGTCCAGCTCCGCGCTCGGCTCGCCGAGCGACATGGGCACGCCGCCGAGGGGGTCTGGGTGGCCGCCGGCATCTGGGAAATTCTCCAGCAGGTCCTCCTCGCCTTCGCCGGCTCCGGCCGGACGGTACACATCCCGGAGCCAACCTGGGGTGGCTACCGGCATCTCGCCGCCATCACCGGTACCACCACGGTCCCACACGGCACAGCAGCCGACGTCCTGGTGCTCTGCTCGCCGAACAACCCCACCGGCGAGGTGATACCGCCCCCGGTCGTGGCCCACCTCTGCCAAGCGCATCCGACCAGCCTGGCGGTAGTCGACGAGGCCTACGCCGAGTTCAGCAGCGCGCCCAACGCGGTCGGGCTACTGCGCCAGCACCCCAACCTGGTGGTGGCCCGCAGCTTCTCGAAGGCGTTGGGGCTGGCCGACCTGCGGCTTGGCTACCTGCTGGCCCACCCGGCCGTCGTGGCGGGGCTTGAGCGGGTGCGCCTGCCCTATCACCCGTCGGGGTTCGCCCAGGCCGCCGGGCTGCTCGCCCTGGACCACCTGGCGGAGTTGCAGGCCACCATCGCCCGGGTCGTCGCCGAACGGGAGCGGGTCGTCGGTGCGCTGCTGGGGCTTCGCGGCCGGGGGGTCGAGCCCTGGCCCAGCCAGGCCAACTTCGTGTGCTTTGCCGTCCCGGGAACGGCTGCCGGGGTGCGGGGGGCACTGCTGGATCGGGGGGTCGCCGTCCGGGATGTATCCGACCAGCCGGGCCTGGCCGGCCATCTGCGGGTCACGGTGGGCACCCCGGCCGACAACGACGCCTTTGACGGGCAGGTCGAGGTCGCGCTGGTGTCGGCCCCGGCGCTGGGGCGGCGCTGGTGGGCGGTCCGCGGCCAGGGCGCCTGGACCACCGGCCCGCTGGACCCGACGCCGCGGCCGCTGGCGGTGTCGCGGGTGCAGGCGCTGTCCGGCGCGCACCTGGCTTATGGCGACCTGCGGGTTGATCCGTGGTTCCTCGGGCTGGCTGGAGTGTGCTGGCGCACCCGCGGCATCGGGGACTTCCTCATGTGGTGCCTGCTGGCCGACGGCGCCGTGGATGTCGTGGTCGGCCAGCCCGGCGACCGGGTCTGGGACCTGGCCGCCCCCATCCTCCTCGTTCAGGAGGCGGGCGGGCAGGTCACCGACCTGACCGGCCGGCCCTGGGTTGAGGGGCAGCTGGCCGTGGCCAGCAACGGGCTGCTCCACCCGGTCGTGGTCGACGCCATCCGCGCTGACCTCGCCCCGCACGCACCGGCGCGGGACCGCGGCGGCTGACCCGCCACCTCCGCCCGTCCCGCATCCCCGCTCCGCACGACCAGCCTCGGGCTGGCCTGGCCCGACGCGTACCCCGACCGCCCCACCACTCCCGACCGCCCCACCACTCCCGACGACCCCACCACCCCCGACGACCTGGAGGCCCCCCGGGATGCATCCCACCCCCGACCGCACCGCACCCCCCGACGATGACGCGCTGGTGCGCCGCTTCGGCTACCACTCCAAGCTCGCCCGCATGCTGGGCTGGGGGGAGTCGTTCGGGGTGGGATTCTCGTTCATCTCGGTCACCACCGGCATCTTCACCACCTTCGGGTTCCTCCTCAGCACGGCCGGGCCCAGAGGCATCTGGACCTGGCCGGTCGCCGTCGCCGGCCAAAC
>DASYUT010000322.1 GCA_036000965.1 Actinomycetes bacterium | reverse complement strand
GTCCGTGGCGGCGGTGCGCAGCGAGGTCGTCCGCCTCCAGGAGGCGGTCGGGGACGTCGAGGCCGTGGTCGACGAGCGCGGGTGGCTGCCGCAGGAGCGCCGGGAATTGGCACTTACGCTCTTCTCCGCCCGCCGCTGCGTTGAGGTCCGGGAACTGCGTGAGCGGGTCAGGGAGCAACAGGCGAGGCTGAAGGCCGCCAAGGGCCGCGCCGAGCGGGTACCGATCCGCGACGCGCTCAACCGGGACACGCCCCGGCTGGAGTTCCTCATGGCGATACCGCCACTCGAGGCTGCTGATATGTGCTCGGAGTGTGTCTCACCGGCCAGATGGCACGGTTTCGTCATCACCGGTGCGAATCCCGACGCGGGCCCCTGTCCGGCTTGGCCACGGTGGGCGCAATGCATCCGCAAGGCGCGGGAGATGATCGCCGCCGCGGCCAACGAGAAGCCTGCCGAGCCGCCTCCTCCGAAGCCAGAACCGCTGGCCGTCGTCGCCTCCGGGCTGCCGATCGACGAGGTCATAAGGCAGCTGACCGACCTTAAGGCCAAATACCCTGCTGCGCGGGTTTGCCGTGGCAACCGGAACCGGTGGGAGATCTGGCCCGAATAGCGCTGTCCCGCGCCAGGCCCGCGCCGGCCGAGACGCTACTCCACGCCCAGCCTCTGGCGGGTGCCCGACGGGCTCGCGCGCTCCACTGGAGGTCGCCAAACCGTGAGTTTGCGACCATGCGCATGCCCGGAGGGCCATCAGGCCTGTGGACAGCGACTCAGGCGTCGCGAGGTCGAGGTAGTGTTGTCCCAACCGCGCATCAGAAGGGGCTGGCCGGTGGCGACCACGGATGACCTGCGCTTCGACGTGCCGCTCTACACCCTCGAGGAGGCGGCAAGCTTCCTGGGTGTCCCCCGCTCGACCTTCGTCACCTGGGCACACGGCTACGTCCGCCGCTCCCTGGGGCAGCAAGAGGTCCGCGCCGCCCCACTCATCACCACTCTGCCCGCGCCGGCGGGGCTCCCCAAGATCCCGTTCGTCGGGCTGGCGGAGGGGATGGTCGCCGCCGCCTTCCGCAAGGCCGGCGTGTCCATGCAGCACATCCGCCGATCGCTCCAAGTCCTGCAGCAGGAGCTCGGCGTCGAGCACGCCCTGGCCTCGGGCCGGCTGTACACCGACGGGTCGTCCATCCTGTACGACTACGCCAGCAAGCATGGCGACGAGGAGATCCTCACGGTGGTCCTGACCGGCCAGCGGGTCTTCTCCGACGTGATCCGTGATTACCTCCAGCGGATCACCTACGCCCAGGACAACTGGGCAGAACGGATGGTGCTGCCGATCACCCGCCGGCACGTCGTCGAGGTCGACCCCAGCCGCGCCTTTGGCCAGCCTGTCTTCGTCCGCGGCGGCGCGCGCATGGAGGACGTGCTTGACCGCTTCCGGGCGGGTGAGCCGCTTGCGTCGGTCGCTCGGGACTTCGATCTGGACCATCAGGACGTGGAAGACGTGATCCGTGCCGCGCTCCCGCCCGCCGCGTGACCCGCCCGAGTTCTTCGTCGACCGCAGCCTTGGCTACCACATGCTTCCCGATGCGTTACGCGAGCTCGGCTTCGTCGTGCATACGATGCGGTCGGTCTACGGGCCGGACGCGGAAGAGACCGTGCCCGACGTGGACTGGCTCTCGCAGTCAGGCCGGGCTGGCTGGGTGACACTCACCAAGGATGACGCGATCCGCCGCCGCCCTGTGGAGCTGCAAGCGCTCGCCGCGCACGGCGTTCGCGCGTTCTGTCTCACCAACGCGAACCTGACGGGAGAGCAGCAGCGTGACCGCTTCCTGGCAAATATCAACCGTATGACTCAGCGTTCGCGTCGCTCCGGTCCGTGGATCTGCGCCGTCTACGAACGGCAACTCGTCCAGATCTGGCCAAGGTCTGGCAGCCGGGATTCGCAACGCTGAGGCTGGTGGTCGCCCCAACGGTCAGGCGCCTGAGACACGCCACGCGGCTGACCGGATCCCTCCCGATCAACGGCGGCGTCCCCACGCACGGGCGTTCACCCACAGCGCCGGCCCCGGCGCGCCGTGGTTCGTATGCTTACCGGTCCGCCTCCGCTGAGCTGCGGAAACGCCCGACTCGTAGTCGGCAGTTTCCGAGGGCCGCCGGGCCGCCCGGGGCCGCCGTGCAACCCTGGTGCAACCCGGCGCGCTCACTCGGCGCCGCCGAGCGCGGCATCCAGGTGCGCCGCCGCCTTCGCCGCCGCGTCCGGAAGCGCGTGGACGTACACCCGCAGGGCCAGGGCGCCGCCGTCGGCGTGGCCGAGCTGGGCGGCCAGGTCCGACGCGGGCACGCCGGCCGCGGCCAGGAAGCTCGCGGCCGAGTGGCGGAGCGTGTGCACGTGCACCGCCGCGGGAAGCCCGGCCCGGCGGACCAGTGCCCGGAACGCCGCGGAGGCGTAGTCGGGGCGGACTGGCCGTCGTCGTGGCAGACGACGAGATCGCCGGCCGCGTCGTAGGCGCCCCCGAGGGCGAGCCGGATCCGTGCCTGCTCGGCTCGGCGGCGGCGCAGCGCCGCGGCGGCGAACACTGGCAGCGCGAGCACCCGGTAGCCGGCGTCCGTTTTCGGTCCCTTCACCTGGAGCTGGCCGCCGACGATGCGCGCCGACCGGCCCACGCGCACGGTGCCCGCGTCGAGGTCGACGTCGGCCCAGCGCAGCGCGAGCAGCTCGCCGCGGCGGCAGCCCAGCGCCAGCCCGAGCGTGGTGAGCATGGCAAGCCATGCGGGCGCCGTGGAGACCGCGGCGAGCAGGCGCCGCGCCGCCGGGGCTTCATCCAGCCCCCGAGCCGCTGGGTCGGCTACTGCATCCGCTGTGCCCACAAGCAAGAGCTGGCCCGCCAGCGCGAGCTGCGGCGCCAAGCCCGCGCGAACCGGCCCTGCCAGGGCTGCGGCCAGCGGTTCACCGGGGCGAGGTCGGACGCGCGCTACTGCTCGGGCGCGTGCCGGCAGAAGGCCTATCGCCAGCGAGGCGGATCGTGACCCGCCTCATCTCACGCGGTCTTGCGGGGCCGGCCGGGCTTGCGCTCCCAGCGCCGCCCGAACGCCTCGATCCCCGACCGAACCCACAATGGCCCGACCCGCAGCCGATACAGCGGTTCGGGGAAGCCGGCATGCTCCTGGGCGAGCTGGTGCAACCGCTGCCGCGACACCCCGAGCAGTTCCGCGGCTTCCGGCCCCGACACCAACTCCGGGTAGTTCGGCTGGGCCAACTCCGCCTCAAGCACGTCCTGGCGGGTCGCCTCAAGCCGCACCATCGGCCAGTCGGGCAGGCCCGCCGCCGCGGCCGCCTTGCGCACCACCTCGGCACCGGTCATGGCCGCCCGGTCCGCATCGTCGGTCTCCACACTGATCCGAGCATCCCAAGCGCCCTGGCCACCCCCAATCACGCCATCGTAGGCCGCCACGGCATCCGCAAAGCTGTCCAGCAGCCACTCGTCAATCTCGGGAGCCTGATCTGGGCAGCGAGCCTCCACGCCGACGCTGAACCAGGTCATCGTCTCCTACCTCCTCGGCGGCCAATGGCCGCCCTTCCGCCTGACCTCAGCCACGAAGTTGTTGAACGCCCGCTGGGAGCTCGGAGTCTTCGGGAGCTTGATCGGTTGGTGAGCCGGGTCGGCCGGGAGGAGCCTCGGGTAGCCGCCGCCGGGTCTGCGGTACGTCCAGCCTTCGTTGTCGATCAGGTGGACGACGACCTTGCGGTAGTCCTTCGGGATCTCCTGGCCTGGCCGGTCGCCCCCCACCGTAGTCCCTTCCCTTGCCGGATGTCAACGGTTATCGTAGCTGTAAGACGCGACATTATCAAGAGATTCTCGCCCGGCCGGCGCCTTCCCCCGCCGGCCGGGCACCCGGCCTGACCTGCCCCTATGCGACCATGAGCCAAAGCAACCATCAAGGAGGAGATCCCCTTGACCCTGACCGACCTCGCCGCCGACCCCGAGACCGCCGAGCTAGCCTTCCGCGGCCATCTCCGCACCTTCCACCGCCGCCTCAACAACTACCACTTCGGCGGCCGGCTCACCCCGCCGCTGATCGAGTTCGCCGCTCCAGGAGACGCTCCAGGCCCTGGACGACCTGGTCCACGCCGGTAAGGTCCGCTATGTCGGCTGTTCCAACTACGCCGGCTGGCAGCTGATGAAGGCGCTGGGCGTCGCCGAGCGGCGGGGCCTGCCCCGGTTGGTCAGCCAGCAGATCCACTACACGCTGCAGGCCCGTGAGGCCGAGTACGAACTGGTGCCCATCGCCGTCGACCAGAGCCTCGGCATCCTCGTCTGGAGCCCCCTGGCCGGCGGGTTGCTGAGCGGCAAGTACCGCCGCGACCAGCCGGACCCAGAGCAGTCCCGGCTCCTGTCCGGCTGGGACGAGCCCCCGGTCCGCGACCAGGACAAGCTGTACGACATCGTCGAGGCCCTGGTGGAGGTGGCCAAGCGTCGCGGCGCCTCCCCGGCCCAGGTGGCGTTGGCCTGGCTGCTGGCCCGGCCGGCGGTGACGTCGGTGATCATCGGGGCCCGCACGACCGACCAGCTGGTCGACAACCTCGGCGCGGCCGACCTGACGCTGAGCGACCAGGAGCTGGCCCGGCTGGAGGAGGTCAGCAGGCCGCCCCTGCTGTACCCCTACTGGCACCAGGCCAAGACCGCCGCCGACCGGCTCGGCCCGGCCCGGCCGACCTCTCGCTGCTCGGTCCCCACCTGGCCGGGGTGACCCGTCCAGCTCGCCCTCGATCAGCCTCGACGGTAGCGTTGGGGTTCACGGTCCGGACCGGTCGGGTTCCGTCGGGCCGGTGCCGGGGGTGCCGAGCGAACAGGGACTGGGTACGTGCAGCAGCGGAGACTGGGTCGCCTTGGCCATCAGAGTTCGGTCCTGATCTACGGCGCGGCCGCCCTGGCCGAGGTCGACCAGGACACCGCCGACGCCTCGGTCCAGCTGGCCCTGGACGCCGGGATCAACCACTTCGACGTCGCGGCCAGCTACGGCGACGCCGAGCTGCGCCTGGGCCCGTGGATGCCCACGATCAGGGACAGGATCTTCCTGGCCACCAAGACCGGGCTGCGGGACCGGGACGAGGCGTGGGCGCAGATCAACCACAGCCTGGAGCGGCTGCAGACCGACCACCTCGACCTCATCCAGGTCCACGCCGTCGGCGACCTGGACGAGCTGGACCTGGTCACCCGACCCGGCGGGTCGCTGGAGGCGGCGGTCCGGGCCAGGGACGAGGGCCTGGCCGGCGCGGTCGGGATCACCGGCCACGGCCACCAGGCCCCGGCCACCCACCTGGAGGCCCTGCGGCGGTTCCCCTTCGACACCGTCCTCACCCCGCTCAACCACGTGCTGGGTCAGGATGCGGCGTACCTGGCCGACTACCAGGCCCTGGTCGCCGAGGTCCAGGCTCAGGACGCGGGGCTGATGATCATCAAGGTGGCGTCGCGCCGGAACTGGCCGGAGCCGGTCGAGCACGGCTACACGACCTGGTACGAGCCGTTCGACGACAAGCAGGGGGTCGCCGCCGCGGTTGCCTGGGTGCTGTCGCATCCCGAGGTGACCGGGATCGCCACCCCCGGCGACGTGCGCCTGCTGCCCCTGCTCATCGAGGCCGAGGAGCGCCTGCCCGAGACCAGCCTGGCCGAC
>DASYUT010000321.1 GCA_036000965.1 Actinomycetes bacterium | reverse complement strand
CACGCCCGCCTGCCAGATCTGGATCGCGACCAGGCTGAGCGGGTGGTTGCCAAGGCGCACGGCGTGTGTCCCTATTCGAACGCGGTCCGCGGCAATGTCGAGGTCACGGTCGTCGTCGACCCGGCTCCCGACGTCATCTAGGCCACCACTGCCGCGGCGCCCACCGGGCCCCACCGAGCGGACAAGCTAGCCGAGGAAGTCGACCCGGCCACCAGCGCTCCCGGGCGGGACAGGTGACCTGCCTCGGCCACGTTGAAGGCAAGCCGGTTGGCTTGCAGCGTGCGCTCCGTCACCGAGGACGTGGCTCTCGACCTCCTCCCGGCTCAGGACCCTCGTCGCTCTGGAGCACCCGGAACGAGATGCCCGCCTTCTCTAGCCGTGCACGCAGTGCCTCCCCCATGGCGACGGCCGTGGTGACCTGTCCCGCGGCCTGCGGCAGCGCGTCGTTTGCCAGGCACAGCGCGGACTCGGCCAGCATCTTGGAGGTTTCGGCATACCCGGGATCGCCGCCGGCCACCTCGGTGACGACGCGCCGGCGGCCAGCCTCGCCAATGAACCGCACACGAAACCAGGCCTTGTCCCGCTGTTCGGCGGTTGGGCCAGCGCCGGATGGCCGGAGCTGGAGCAGCAGCTTGCGGGTCGGCGGCAACTGAGCCAGTGCGAAGGTTCCTGCCACTCCGGCGGTCAGGGCCGCCGCGACCACCGGATTCCCGACCGCAACGAAGTGGCTGTAGGAGAAGTCGGGCCCGTAACGGTCAAGCGCCCGGGCCGAGCGGACCACGATCTGCGGGTCGATCGAGGGCAGCGGCAGCACCCACGCCCGCAGGTCGCGGTCATAGCCTGGCCGGCCCGGGACCGCGCGCACCCGCCGGGTGGGGTCGCTGGGCTCGGTTCGCCGCCGTTCGGCATGAGCCGCAGCCGCCTGGCGGAATCGTGAGAAGGACGTGACGGCGGAGTCCACCGTCCCGCCGGAGGGGAGCCCGCCCGCGCTGACGTACCCGCGCACCCGGATCGGCCGCTCCTGTGGCAGTTGCTGGACCGTGAACAGGGTGCCGAGGTCGTGCGGGACGGAGTCGAAGCCGCAGGCGTGGACCAGGCGAGCGCCCGTCCGCTCCGCCGTCGCGTGGTGACGCACATACATCCGGTCGACGAATTCCGGCTCGCCGGTGAGGTCGACGTAGTCGGTGCCGGCCTCGGCACAGGCGGCGACCACCGGTTCGCCGTATCGGAGGTACGGCCCGACCGTGGTGACGACCACGCGGGACGCCTCGGCCATACGCCGCAGGGAGGCCTGGTCGCTGATGTCGGCCTCGAGGATCTGGACGTCGACGCCGAGCCGGTCGCGTAGCGCCTCCAGCTTGCCCCGGTTCCGCCCGGCGACCGCCCATCGGGTCGCGCCTGGCCCATGAGCAGCCAGGTACTCCGCCGTCAAGGCGCCGGTGAAGCCCGTCGCGCCAAGAACGACGATGTCCAGTTCACGCTGCTGGTGACTCGTCACCTCAGCAGGCTAGTGGCCTGCCGGGCGCTCCGGCAACACGAGGATGCATCGCTCATGCCGGTGGGAACACCGTCGCTGGCAACCTTGACACGATGCCCTTGGCAGTTTCACGGTGTGGGCAGCTAGGACACCCATGAGCGCATGAGCCTGTTGGACGGCATGCGGCTGCTGGAGTCCGCACCCACGGAGGACACGCATGCGACCGCATCGGGTGGAGGTTCCCAACACACTCGCTGACCTTCCCTTCCTCGGCGCCGAACGGTTCGGCCAACGTCCCGCGCAGCGCTTCAAGCGTGACGGCGTCTGGCGGGATCTGACCTACGCCGAGCTGCGCGACAGCGCCCGCGAGGTGGGCCTCGGGCTGGTCGCCCTTGGGGTCCGCCCCGGCGACCGGGTGTGCGTCCTCTCCGAGACGCGACCGGAATGGGTGCAGGCGGAGCTCGGCATCGCGGCTGCCGGTGCCGTGCTGGTACCGATCTACCCGTCCAGCTCGCCGGAGGAATGCGCGTGGGTGATCGGGAACTCCGGCGCGGTCGCGGTGATCTTCGAGAACGCCGCGCAGCTCGCAAAAATCGAGCAGCACCGCCACCGGCTGCCCGAGCTGCGGCATGCGGTCGTCGTCGACCCGGCCGCCGCGGCGGCCGCCAGCCTTGAGCAGCTCCGCGCACGCGGCCGTGATGGTGACCGGTCCGAGCTGGAGCGGCGGACCGCGGGCGTGCGACCAGACGACCCGGCCTTGATCATCTACACCTCCGGCACGACCGGCCGGCCGAAGGGCTGCGTGCTCACCCATCGCAACATGACCGCCTGCTGCCGGGTCACCGAGGAGCTCAGGGTCGTCGGGGCGGATGCCGTCGCGTACCTGTTCCTGCCCCTGGCGCATGTCTTCGCCCAAGTCGTGCAGCTGAGCGTCTCCAGCGTCGGCGGCGTGGTGGCGTACTGCAGCGGCGACGCGTCCACTATCGTGCCGGACTGCGCGGAGGTGCGGCCGACGTGCATGCCGTCGGTGCCGCGGATCTTCGAAAAGGTGCATGCCCTGTTCGCCAGTCAGGTGCCGGCCGACACGCTGTCGAAGGCGGTCGAGGTCGGGCTTGCCGTGCGCCGGCTCGAGCGTGCCGGGGGACCGGTGCCGGAGCAGCTGCGCCGCGGCTTCGAGCAGGTCGACACGCAGTTGTTCGCCAAGGTGCGCGCGGTGTTCGGCGGAGGTGCCGACGATGATGTCGGCCGCTCGGGCGTCCACGCCGAGGTCGTCCATCGCGCGCACGACTCCGCGGTGGAACGCCTCACCCGCCGTCCCGCCGGCCCCTATATTGCGCGTCTGGCTCGCTACAGCCCTTGTCCTGACCTCGGTGCCCGTCCGGATCGAGGAGGTTCCGAGATGTAATTGCCCAAGCCCAGTGCATCTACTATTGCCTCGTCAGAGATGATTAGTCATCTTGTCCCAGGAGCCACCCGGCCAGCTGGAAGGAGGTGGCGCGTGTCCTCATCGGCTGAGACGACCGTCTTCAGAACCTGCCCGCTCTGCGAGGCGACGTGCGGCTTGGAGCTCACAATCGGCGACGGCGCGGTGACACGGATCCGCGGCGACCGGGACGACGTCTTCAGCCACGGGTTCATCTGCCCCAAGGGAACGACGCTCGGCCACCTGCACGACGACCCCGACCGCCTGCGCGGGCCGATGGTCCGCCGCGACGGCGACCTGCGCGCGGCCACCTGGGAGGAGGCGTTCGCCGAGGTCGCACGCCGACTGCCGCCGATCATCCAGCGTCACGGTCGCGACGCGGTCGCGGTGTACATCGGCAATCCGACCGTCCACAACCTCTCGGGCACGCTCTACAGCCGCCTGCTGCTGCGCGTGCTCGGCACACGCAACGTCTTCACCGCCAGCACCGTCGATCAGCGGCCGAAGGAGATCTCCAGCGCGCTGATGTTCGGGACGATGGTCAGCCACCCCGTCCCTGACCTCGACCGCACCTCGTACCTCCTCCTGCTGGGCGCCAATCCGCTCGCGTCCAACGGTAGCCTGGCGACCGCGCCCGACTGGCCGGGGCGCCTGCGTCGCATCCGTGAGCGGGGCGGCGCGGTCGTCGTGGTCGACCCCAAGCGCACCCGCACGGCCGAGCGTGCCTCCGAGCACGTCCCGATCCGCCCCGGCACCGACGCGCAGTTCCTCATGGCCATGGTGCACACCCTGTTCGCCGACCGGCTGGTCGATCCCGGCGATGGGGTGCGGGGGTTCGTTTCCGGTGTCGATGTGGTCGCGGGGTTGGCGGGCGACTTCACGCCCGAAGCCGTCGCTCCGCTGTGCGGGATCGGCGCCGACACGATCCGCCGGCTCGCGCGCGAGCTGGCCGCAGCCCCGAGCGCGGCGGTCTACGGACGCACCGGGACCTGCACGCAGGAGTTCGGGACGATCACCAGCTGGCTCGTCGACGTCCTCAACGTGCTCACCGGCAACCTGGATCGCCCCGGCGGCGCGATGTTCCCGAAGCCGGCCGCCGGCGGCCCGAACACGCTCGGCAGGCCGCGCTACGGTCGCGAGACGCGGATCGGACGCTGGCGCAGCCGCGTGCGCGGGCTGCCGGAATCCTTCGGCGAGCTCCCGGTCGCGTGCCTCGCCGAGGAGATCGAGACCCCGGGCGAGGGCCAGGTGCGCGCGCTCATCACGATCGCCGGGAACCCGGCGCTGTCGGCTCCCAACAGCGGCCGCCTGCAGCGCACGCTCGCGTCGCTGGAGCTCCTGGTGTGCGTCGACTTCTACATCAACGAGACCACGCGCCACGCCGACGTGATCCTGCCGGCGCCGAGCCCGCTCGCGCGCGGGCATTACGACCTCGCGTTCTACCTGTTCGCGCTGCGCAACGTCGCGAACTACTCACCCCCGGTCTTCCCCCTTGAGCCCGGAGAGCTCGACGAGTGGCAGATCCTGTCCAAGCTTGCGCTGGCCGCTCAGGGCCTCGGCGCGGACGCCGACCCGGCCCTCGCCGACGACGCCGCGATCCGCGTGCTCGTCGAGCGCGCGGTCGCGGATCCGCACTCTCCCTTCCACGAACGCACCACCGACGGGGTGCTCGCGGAGCTGGCGCCCCGCACCGGCCCGGAGCGGATGCTCGACTTCATGCTCCGCGCCGGCCCCTACCGGCTGACGCTCGACACGCTCCTCGAGAACCCGCACGGGGTCGATCTCGGCCCGCTCGAGCCGCGGCTCCCGGAGGTCCTCCGGACACCGTCCGGGATGGTGGAGCTCGCCCCCGAACCGTTGGTGGCCGACGTGGAGCGGCTGCGGGCGTCGCTCGCGCGCGCAGCCGACGGGGACGATGGGGCGCTCGTCCTCATCGGGCGGCGCCACCTGCGCTCCAACAACTCGTGGATGCACAACATCGGGACGCTCGTGAAAGGCAAGGCGCGCTGCACCCTCCAGGTCAACCCGGCTGATGCCGCCCGCATCGGCCTTGAGGACGGCGGCGCCGCGCGCGTCTCCTCGCGGACCGGCGCCCTCGTCGCCCCCGTCGAGCTCACCGACGCGGTCGCGCCTGGCGTGGTCAGCCTGCCCCATGGCTGGGGGCACGACCTCCCCGGCGTCGCCATGGCGGTGGCGCAGGCGCACGCTGGCGTGAACTCGAATCTGCTCGCCGATGACGAACGCTACGACGAGCTGTCCGGCAACGCCGTCCTCAACGGCATCCCCGTGCAGGTGGTGCCGGCGGGATCAGGCCTGCCCGCTTGAGCAGGGCGGCTCGGCGGGCCCGTCCTCTCACGCTCGCGGGCCAGGCACAATCCTGCGAGGTAGGCCGAGACGCTGGTGGCGGCGTGGGGAAGGATGGGCATCTTCAACCTCCGCGATCGGGTTCACCACCCGCGAGGAGTTGCGCCAGGCGCTCAGCCGGCGCTCCGACGGCCGGCTGCGGCTGGACCCCCAGGAGGCACGATGAGCCGGCCAGGCGTGCAGCGGTCGTTGGACCCGGTCAGACAAGGGTTGCTGTGATGGACGACCACGAATCAGCCGCTGCCAAGCCCCGCTCGCGCACCCGCCTGGCTGTCCAGGCCGTGCTGTCGCTGGTGCTGGTGGTGGCGATCTTCTGGTACCTGCTCAAGGGCATCGACCTGGGCATCGACCTGGGCCAGGTGTGGGCCGAGATCCGGGCGATGACCTGGCTGGAGGATGCCACGCTGCTGGCGATCGCCGCCTGGAACCTGGCCACCTACGCGCTGGTGTGGATGTCGGTCACGCCCGGGCTGGGGTTCTGGCGGGCGACGGCAATGACCCAGTCGACCAGCGCGGTGGCCAACACCGTGCCCTGGGCCGGGCCGGTGATCGGCACCGGCATGACCTACAGCATGTTCGGGCACTGGGGCTTCTCGCGGTCGCGGACCACGGTGGCGGTGCTGGTCTCGGGGGTGTGGAACGCCTTCGCCAAGCTGGGGCTGCCGGTGCTGGCGTTGGCGCTGGTCGCGCTGCAGGGCAACGCCAGCACACAGCGGGTCATCGCTGGGCTGGCGGGGATCGCCGGGCTGGTGGCCGCGATCGTGGTGTTCGCGCTGCTGCTGCGCAGCCAGGAGCTGGCCCGCCGGTTCGGGGTCTGGGCCGGGCGGGTCGCCTCGCGGCTGCTGCGGCTGGTCCGCCGGCCGCCCGTGCACGGCTGGGAGCTGGCCACGGTCAAGTTCCGCACCCGCACCCTGGACCTGTTGGAGGGTGGCTGGGTGCCGATCACCGCCGCCACGCTGGTCAGCCACCTGTCGCTGTATGCGGTGCTGCTGGTCACCCTGCGCCACGTCGGCGTCAGCGACCAGGAGGTCTCCTGGGCGCAGGTGCTGGCCTTCTTTGCCTTCGCGCGGCTGCTCACCGCGGTCCCGTTCACCCCCGGCGGCGCGGGGTTTGTGGAGGCGACCCTGATCGGCGGGATGACCGCCGTCGGCGGCGACCGGGAGCAGGTCACCGCCGCGGTGCTGGTGTTCCGGGCGCTCACCTGGTTCCTGCCGATCCTGGTCGGGGTCGTCTGCTACCTGTGGTGGCGACGAAGCCGGCTGCGGCCCCAGCCCGTCACCGCAGGCGACCCACAGGTGGCCGCCCCCCAAGCTGCGGCAGCGGCCAGCGGGGACCGACCGGGCACGCAGGCGAGCGACCGCCGGCCCGGTGCTCGAGCCTATGTCCGCCATCCGGGGGATGTGCTGCGGGTGGTGCTCGGCGCGCTCATCCTGCTGGCCACCATGACCGCGATCCACCAGCACCGCATCGGGGTCCGCGAGGCCAACCTGTTCCGGCTGATCAACGACCTGGCCCTGCCCGGCTGGACCAAGTGGCCGGTCTGGGGCGTGATGCAGCTGGGGGTGATCGGGGCGGTGCCCTTGGTGGCGCTGCTGGCCCTGGCGACCCGGCGGCTGCGGCTGGCGGCGTACGCGGCCCTGGCCGGCGGGACGATCTATCTGGTCGCCAAGCTGGTCAAGGAGTTCGTGCAGCGGGGCCGCCCGCAGATGCTGCTGGACAACGTGCACATCCTCTTGGAGCCGGACCGGGGCCTGGGCTATGTGTCGGGGCACTCGGCGGTGGCGGTGGCGCTGGCCACGGTGGCCAGCCCGTTCCTGGGCCGGCGGGCCCGCCGGGTCGCCTGGGTGCTGGCCGGGTTGGTCTGCGTGGCCCGCATCTATGTCGGCTCCCACCTGCCGTTCGACGTGCTCGGGGGGGCGGCGCTCGGCTGGGCCGCCGGCGCCCTGGTCCTGCTGGTGTTCGGCGCCCCCACCGGCCAGCCCTCGCTGGAGCGGGTCCGCACGGCCCTGCAGACCTACGGGTTCGACCCCGCTGACCTGGCGCCGCTGGCTGGCCAGGACCGCCGCTCGGCCCGCTACCTGGTCTCCAGCCATTCGCGGCCCGACCTGTTCGTCAAGGTCGTCTCCCGCGAGCGCCGCGATAGCGACCTTTTGTACCGGGCCTGGCACTGGCTGAAGCATCGTGGCCGACCCCCGAGCCGGCTAGGTGATGCGGTCGCCCAGGTGGAGCACGAGGCGTCGATGGCGCTGCTGGCCGCCGCGGCCGGGGTGCGGACCCCACCGGTGCTGCTGGTGCGGTCCTTCGGCAACGGCGCCGGCCTGCTCGTCCAGCAGCGGGTGGCCGGCCGCGACCTGACCGGCCTGGACGGCGAGCGGCTCGACCAGGCCCGACTGGTCGACCTCTGGCGGCAGGTCGCCGGCCTGCGGGCGGCCCGGATCGCCCACCGGGATCTGGGGCTGGCCAGCGTCATGGTGGACGAGGACGGCCAGGTGTGGATGGTCGACTTCGACCGGGCCGAGGCGGCCGCCAGCCAGGCGCTGCTGGACCGCGACCTGGCCACCCTGCTGGCGGCGCTGGATGGTGTGGCCGATCCGGCGCTGGTCCACGCCACCGCCGAACACGTCCTCGGCCAGGACACGGTGGGACGCGTGCTACCGCTGGGTGCCTCCACGCCGGCCACCTCTGTCCACGCGGCCCGGGGGTCCTGAGCGACCAGCGACCTCAGCGACCCGGGACCCACAGCGACCCGGCGGCACGACCTTCACCAGCTTGTTACGGGCCTTGCTTCCTCGGCGCTTCGGGGACGGCCGCTCCGGCGCCACTTGGGCGGCCATCCTCAGCCCGCAGGTTCCCCGACGGTGTGATCCACCTGGCGGCCGTGGGCCCACGACAAGACCGGCCGTGACCGCGCCCACGGCCGTCAGCCCGATCGCCACCGCCCCCACGGCCACCAGCCCAATCGCAACCCCACCGACACTGAACAGCCCGATCGCAACGCCACCGATGGCCACCAGCCCCGTGGCAATATCCCCGAGCGCGATGATTCCGCGGGCCCGTCCCAGCCGATACCGGCCATCGGCCTGCCGACCCCCGACCGCGACGTGCACGACCGGCAGGTCCCCCCACCGCTGCTCGGAGCGGTACTCCATCGCCCTTCGTCTGACCGCCATCGCTCCTCCCCACAGCCTTCGCGATCCTTCGTGTTGGTCCACCGTTGCGCTTGCTGCTCTCGGGCAGTATCAGCTGTCGCGCTGTTGGGCGGAAGGGCTTGCCGACCCCGCCGCCGTCCACCGCCGACTGGTGCAGGCTCTTGCCTGACGTAAACGGGCGTTCAGGGGCGTGAGCCGGTGCAGCCGGTGGAGTCGGGTTGTCCGCTGATGGGTATGCGGTGGCTCGCGCTGCTGGGTTGGTCTCGCCAGCGCTCCAGCTGGCGACCCTGCGCGCCTCGCGTCAGACCGAGGGCCCCGCGCCCGACGACGACACCGTGGCGCACGCTGACCCACCGGGCGCGTTGGCCGGCGGGGGCGCCGAGAGCCGCTTCCTCACGGCCGACGACGGCGTCCGGCTCCACTATCTCTGTTGGTCCAGCGGACGGTCGCCACCGTGGGCGGTCGTCATCTTCCTGCACGGCATCGCCAGCCACGCCGGCTGGTTCGGCGAGACCGCCGCCGACCTCAACCACCAAGGCATCGCCGTCTATGGACCCGACCGCCGCGGATCCGGGCGCAGCGGCGGCCCACGCGGTCACCTCACCCGCTACCAGCGCGCGCTTGATGACGTCGAGCAGGTGGTGCGGCTGGTCGCCTCCGAACACCGGGGCACGCCGGTGTTCCTGGCCGCCTCGAGCTGGGCGGCCAAGCTCGCCGTGGTGTACGCCGCCCAGCGACCGGCGCCGCTGTCGGGCTGCTGCTGCTCGGCCCCGGCCTGACCTCTGAGGTCAAGCTCTCGCCGGCCCGACAGGTGCAGGTCGTGATCGGGCACCTGGTCGCCCCGATGGCTTGCCTGCCCATTCCGCTGACGCCGGAGCTGTACACGGCCAACCCGCCCTACCTGGCCTTGATCTGGTCTGATCCGCTGCGGCGGCTTGAGGCCACGGCCGAGTTCTTCTGGGAGACGGCACGGCTGGACCGGCGTCGCCGGCGCGCTGCTGCCCGCCTGCGCCTTCCGCTCCTCCTGCTCCAGGGCGAGGACGACAAGATGATCGATGTGCCCAAGACGCGCCGCTGGTTCACACAGCTGGGAGTCCAGGACAAGACCTACCGGGCCTATCCCGGCGCGGGCCACACCCTCGACTTCGAGCCGGACCGCACCGAGTACCTGGCCGACCTGCTCGCGTGGCTGTCGGCTCGGGCCGGATCGGGGCCGTCTGGGCGGAGCTGTTAGAACGCATTACCTCACCCTCTACGCTCGGCGGCAACCTGGGAAATGCCGGTCCGCACAGCCACCTATCTCGTCGGCCTCCGCCAGGCCGACGCCTTCCTGCGCGCCCACGGCACCATCATCCAGGCCGTCAGCCGCGCCGACCTGGAGGCGTTCATGGCCGACCCGCATCAACGGGGCCCGGTGCCCACGTGCTAAACGCGGGCGAATTCGACGTGGTCGCGGTCGATCAAGAAGGTCGACGTGTTCAGCTCGGCGTCGCCCTCGCCCTGGATGCTCCCCCCAGTACAGCCAGTCGGCCTGCTCGTCGCCCGGTCGCGGAAGACCGTCTCGAAGGGCATGCGCTCGCGGTCCACGCAGGCCGCGCACTCGTCGAGGCGGTCGTTGAGGACGATGCGGTCCACGCAGTCGTAGCTGCCCTGCAGCAGCTCGCCGTACCGCTCGCTCAGCTCATCCATGGCAGGAGGGTAAGGGCTTGCCGCCGAATAACCTGGCCAGGTCGAGTGCGCTCACCTCGGCATGCTGGCGCG
This sequence comes from Actinomycetes bacterium, assembly GCA_036000965.1. Lineage (NCBI taxonomy): Bacteria > Bacillati > Actinomycetota > Actinomycetes > Actinomycetes bacterium. Next base: position 682 of record DASYUT010000321.1, on the reverse strand, counting down.
GGAACGACCAAGTTGTTGGCCGGCGAGCCCTAACCGTCACCCGCCGGCAACTGGAACTGCCCCCGTCAGGGGCCACCGGTTCCGAACGCAGTCTCGGAAGCGGCGTAGCGTTCCTTGGTGGCTGGATGACTGATGCCGATTTGGGTTGTGGGTGACGGGAGGTGACAGACGTGACGAGGCCGCCGCGGAAAGGGGTGGAGGGGACGTGTCCCGCGCCGTCAGCGCTCCGCCAGGCCAATGCGCGGCAGCTGGGCCGGGCGCATGCCCGGCCGTGCCCGACAGGCAGGGACCCCGACCGCGACGCTGAGCATCGGTGCGGCACGGGTGCCGAAGAACGCCGAGATGTCGTCCAAGAAGGTGAGCCCGGTGGCGCCAACGCCGAGCGCGAACGCCGCCAGCTGTAGTCGCTCCGCAGCGACGCCGCCCTCCAGCTGGGCGGCCCGGTAGCCGCGGGCGCCCAGGGCCTCCAGGATGGGCTCCAGCTGCGCGCAGTGAAAGATGGTCGCGGCCGCATCGCCGCCCAGGTCCTGCCCCAGGCAGAGCGAGCGGGTGCGGCCACGCTCTGCCCCGGCCCTGAGCAGCCGGAACTCGCTCCCGTGCCACTGATAGGCCCCTGGCGGCAGCCCCTGCACCGCGTGCACGGCCAGGAAGTGCTCCAGCAGCGTGGCCTGCGAGGGGACGA
>DASYUT010000320.1 GCA_036000965.1 Actinomycetes bacterium | reverse complement strand
TGCGGATCGGGCTCGCCGCAGCCGTGCTGTGGCTGGTGCCGGGCACGGGCGCAGCCAGGACCACCGAGATGCTCTCGCTCACCAACGTGACCTGCGGCAGCCTCACCGTGACGGGCACCGGGCTCCCCGGCAACGCACCAGTCACCCTGCTGCTCAGCGAGCAGGCGTCGAGCCCGGTGGTGCGGTCGGTCCCGCTCAGGACGAGCGCGACGGGGACCGTGCGGGTCGACGTGCGGGTCTCGCTGGCCGGGTTCGACGAGGTCTCGGCCACCGCGGTCGGCCCCCAGGGTGACACGCTGGTCATCGGTAGCCACCAGTTCGCCCGGCCGTGCCCGCCCGCGCGGGCGGCGGGCGCGCTGGCGACCACCGGCGTCACCCTTCACCAGCTCGGGCTGCTCCTGGTCGGGCTGGGCCTGCTCGCCCTTGGCGCGCTGGTTCGGGCCAGGACCGCCTACCGGGGCACCCACGCCCGGGGCACGTACAGCCTTGCCGTGCAGGCCTCCGAGAGCCTCAACCCGCGAATGCCACGCCCGGCAGGCCGCGCACGCCCGGGCGGCAGCGGAACAGGGCGCCGGCGTGCGGCTCGCGCCGCAGGGCGTCTCCGGTCAGGTCGCGGGCGGCCGAGGTGACGTACAGCTGGTCCAGGCCCGGCCCGCCGAACGCGCAGCTCGTGACCTGGCTCACCGGCAGGCGCACGACCCGGTCGAGCGTCCCGTCGGGCGCGTAGCGGCGCACCGCCCAGCCGCCCCACAGCGCCACCCACAGGAACCCCTCGGTGTCGACGGTCATGCCGTCGGGCAGCCCCGCCTCGGGCGGCACCTCCACCAGCGGCCGCCGGTTGGCGACCGCGCCCCGCTCCGGGTCGAAGTCGAACGCGTCGACCCGCTGGGTCGGGCTGTCGATGAAGTACATGGTGCGCCCGTCGAGGCTCCAGCCCATGCCGTTGGAGATGGTGAGCCCGTCGAGCACCGCCTCGACCCGGTAGTCGGCGTCCAGCCGGTACAGCGTGCCCGCGCCCGGGCGTTCGTCCAACGCCATCGTGCCCGCCCAGAAGCGGCCCTTGGGGTCGCACTTGCCGTCGTTCATCCGCAGCGACGGGTCCCCGCCGCCGACCCGGGCCACCGTCCGGGTCTCGCCCGTGGCCAGGTCGGCCAGGGCGAAGCCCTCCTGCACGGCCAGGACCAGCCCGCCGGCGCGGCGCGGCGCCACCGCGCCCACCGGCTGCCCGACCTCGAGCAGGCGCCGGGTGGACGAGGCCGGGTCGAGCACGTGGACGTGCCCCGGGGTGATGTCGACCCATAGCAGCAGCCCTTCCTCCGGCCACCACACCGGCCCCTCGCCCACGTTGGCGTGCACGTCGGCGACCAGCTCGACCTCCACGTCCCCGCCACCTGGCGCCTCCCCGCCACCCAGCGGCCTCTCGCCACCTGGTGCCTTGCCGCCACCTGGCGCCTTGCCACCTGGTGCCTTGCCACCCAGCGGCCTCTTGCCACCTGGCGCCTTGCCACCATCCATGCCGCCGCTCCTCTCTGCACGATCGGTCCTGCCAGCGTGCCGAGTATGCGTGGTGGGGCCGGCCGCTTCGAGCCCGCGGGCGTTTACCCGCATCCCGTCGACCCCTATGCTCCGCTTCAGGGGTCGACGGGCAGTCGAGGCGAACGGAGTCGGGATGAAGCTCGCGGACCGGATGGGGCGGCTGGGGACCGAGTCCGCCTTCGAGATGCTGGCCAGGGCGCGGGGTCTGGAGGCGACCGGGCGCGAGATCATCCACCTCGAGATCGGCGAGCCCGACTTCGACACCCCCGCGCACGTCAAGGCCGCGGCCGAGCAGGCCCTGGCCGAGGGCCACACCCATTACGTGCCCGCGCCGGGGATCATGCCTGCCCGCGAGGCGGTGGCGGCGTTCCTCGAGCGGACCGGGCGGCTGGCCGCCCCGCCGGACCGGGTGATCATCACCCCGGGGGCCAAGCCGATCATGTTCTTCACCATCCTCGCGCTCTGCCAGGAGGGCGACGAGGTCCTCTACCCGGACCCGGGCTTTCCGATGTACGAGTCGATCGCCGCCTTCGCCGGCGCCACCCCCGTGCCCGTGCCGCTGCGGGAGGCGAACGACTTCCGCATCGACCCCGGCGAGCTCGCGTCGCTGGTCACCGACCGCACCCGGCTGCTGATCCTCAACTCGCCCCACAACCCGTGCGGCAGCGCGCTCACCAGCGCCGACGTCGAGGCCATCGCCCGGGTGGCCCTGGAGCGGGACCTCCTTGTTCTCTCCGACGAGGTGTACTGGGCCATCAGCTACGGCGGCACGCACGCCAGCGTGCTGGACGTCGACGGCATGGCCGAGCGCACCATCCTGCTCGACGGGTGGTCCAAGACCTTCGCGATGACCGGCTGGCGCCTGGGCTTCGGCGTGTTCCCGCCCGCCCTGGTCGAGCCGGTGAGCCGGCTCGTCATCAACTCGGTCTCATGCACCTCGGCGTTCAGCCAGTTCGCGGCCATCGCCGCCCTGGAGGGCCCCTGGGACCCGGTCACCGCGATGGTGGAGGAGTTCGGCCGGCGCCGCGACGTGATCGTGGCCGGCCTCAACGGCGTCCCCGGGGTGCGCTGCGTCGAGCCGGGGGGCGCCTTCTACGTGTTCCCGAACGTGCACGACCTCGGCATGCCCGCCGGGGACCTGGCCGAGCAGCTGCTCCAGCGCGCCGGCGTGGCCTGCCTGCCCGGCACCGCCTTCGGCGCGCACGGCGAGGGCTACCTGCGCTTCTCCTACGCCGCCTCGGTGGCCGACATCCGCCGCGCCCTCGACGCGGTCGAGTCGGTCGCCTCGGAGCTCGCCCCGGCCTGAGGGCCCGCTGCACGGTAACGTGGCCATGCAGACGCTGCCGACCTGTGGAGCTCCTCGTGGCGAGACCACGTTGTTCGGCGGGCCCTGAGCGTGGCCCCGGCATCGGCGAGCACCGCGGAACAGACGTTCCCGGTAGGCTTGACAGCCGCGTAGGTCCGCGACGAACCAGGAGCCTTCAGTGACCGAGCATGCCCCCTTCACCTGGCCGCACGTTCTCGGTCCCCTGCTCCGCCGCGAGGACCTGACCGAGGCGCAGGCTGGCGCGGCCATGCAGACGATCCTGGCCGGCGAGGCCACGCCGGCGCAGATCGCCGCCTTCGCGACCGGCCTGCGCATCAAGGGGGAGACCGCAGCGGAGGTGGCCGGGCTGGTCCGGGCCATGCTCGACGCGGCGGCACCCCTGGAGGTGCCTGGCCCCCTGCTCGACACCTGCGGCACGGGCGGGGACCGGGCGGGCACGTTCAACGTGTCGACGCTGTCGGCCATCGTCGCGGTCGGGGCCGGGCAGCGGGTGGCCAAGCACGGCAACCGGGCCGCCTCGGGCCGGTGCGGCAGCGCCGACCTGCTCGAGGCGCTCGGGGTGGCGATCGCACTGCCGCCCGGGGGGGTGGCGGCGACCATCGCGGAGACCGGGATCGGGTTCTGCTTCGCGCCGCTGTTCCACCCCGCGCTGCGCCACGCCGCCGCGCCCAGGCGGGAGCTGGGGGTGCCCACAGTGTTCAACTTCCTCGGCCCGCTGGCCAACCCGGCCCGGGCCAGGCACCAGGCGGTGGGGGTGGCCGACAGCCGGATGGTGCCGATCATGGCCGAGGTGCTGCGGCGCACCGGCACCAGGCACGCTCTGGTGTTCCACGGCCACGACGGGCTCGACGAGCTGACCACCACCACGACCTCGACGCTGCTGGACGTCGGCCAGGAGGGCGTGCGGGAGATGGAGGTGGACCCGGAGGCGCTGGGCCTGCCCCCTGCCACCCGGGAGAGCCTGGTCGGCGGGGACGTCGAGCGCAACGTAGCCATCGCCAAGCAGGTGCTGGCCGGGGAGGGTGGCCCGCCGCGGGACATGGTGCTGCTCAACACGGCGGCGGCGCTGGTCGCGGCGGACGCGGCACTGAGCCTCATGGACGGCCTCGAGCTGGCCGCCCGCTCGATCGACCAGGGCCGGGCGGTCGCGGTCCTCGAGGCCTGGGTCGAGGTGTCGCGCCGGGTCGCCGCCGACCCGGCCTGACCACGGCCGAACTTGGCCGTCGGAACTGGGATGCCTGGGCCGCAGGCGCCCCCCAAAGCATGTTCGGGGGTCAGCGCACGTCCGGGTCGGCCCGTGGCGCGCCAGGGCCGCGGGTCGGCTGGGAGCAGCCGAAGCACTTCCAGGGATCAGCCCGTGGCGCGCCAGGGCCGCGGGTCGGCTGGGAGCAGCCCGAACAGCAGGGTGTCGCGCCGGAACGACGGGTCGAGGTGGTCGCGCTCGTCCTCCCGCAGCCGGCCTTCGAGCGTGAACCCGCACTTCTCGGCGACCCGGGCCGAGGCGCCGTTCCTGGCGTCGCAGCTCCAGGTGAGCCGGTAGAACGGCCAGGCCACGTCGGCCCAGTCGACCATCGCCTGGAGCACGCGGGTGCCGAGCCCGCGCCCGGCCTCGTCGGCCCGGACCCACATGCCGACATCGGCCACGCCGGCGTCAAGGGGCCGGCCCCGCAGGTGGAAGCCGGTCCCGGCGACGAGCTTCTCGGACCGCCAGGCGCTCACGACCCACTCCTCGCCGAGCAGCCAGGTGGCCCGGAACCGGCGGACAGTCTCCTCCGACTGCTCCACGCTGGTGTCGGCCCGCGCCCAGGGCATGAACGTGCGCAGGTGCGCGTAGGACAAGACCACGGCCCGGTGCAGCTCGGGCCCGTCACCCGGGTGGTAGGAGCGGAGCAGCAGGTCGCCGGCCCGGTGTTCCTCGGGAGCTTGGAAGCTCATCGGCCTTGCTCGGAGGCTCATCGGCTTGCCTGGAAGCTCATCGGCCCTGGTCAGTCCGGCTGCCCCTCGCCAGCCTCGAACCCGACCGAGAAGAGCTGGTCGAGGTCGTGGTGGGAGTAGGTCCGGAAGGCGATCATCGTGCGGGTGGCCGCCACCCCGGCCACCTTGCGGATCTGCTCGGTGACGACCGACGCGAGGTCGTCGTGGTCGCCCACGCGCACGATGGCGACCAGGTCCCAGTCGCCGGCCACGGAGTACACCTCGGTGACGCCGTCCAGGTCGGCCAGGGCCTGGGCCGTCTCCGGGGTGCGGTCGACCTCGCAGGTGACGAGCACGATCGCGGTGACCATCTGGTTGGCTCCTTCGGTCGGTGCCGTCCGGCCCGGACGGCAGGGCTCCGGACCTGTCCGGTGGATCTGCCGATCACCGGATGATGGCACAGCCACGCCTCAGCCCACGCGCTCCAGGCCCACGGCCATGCCCTGGCCACCGGAGATGCACAGGGTGGCCAGGCCGCGCCGGGCGCCCCGGCGGCGCAGCTCGTGGGCGGCCGCGCCGACGATGCGGGCGCCGGTCATGCCGATGGGGTGCCCAAGGGCGATCGCGCCGCCGTTGACGTTGGTGCGCTCCCAGTCGAACTTCAGCTCCCTGTCGCAGGCCAGCACCTGCGCGGCGAACGCCTCGTTGACCTCGACGACGTCGATCTCCGGGAGGGACCAGCCGAGCTTGGCGAGCAGCTTCTGGGTGGCCGGGACCACGCCCCAGCCCATGATCGCCGGGTCCACCCCGGCGCTGGCCCAGCCGACCACCCGGGCCAGCGGCTCGATGCCACGGGCGCTGGCGGCCGCCTCGGTCATGACCACCAGGGCGGCGGCGCCGTCGCAGATGCCCGAGGAGTTGCCGGCGGTGACCGTGCCTGGGGTGCGGAACACGGGCTTGAGCCTGGCCAGGGTCTCCAGGGTGGTGCCGGGGCGAGGTTGCTCGTCGCGCTCGACGGTGACCGTGCGCGACCCGGCGTCGCTGGTCTCGACCGGGACGACCTCGTCGGCGAAGCGGCCGTCGGCCCACGCTGCGGCCGCCCGGCGCTGGGACTGCAGCGCGAACGCGTCCTGCTCCTCCCGGCTCACGTCGTAGCGCTCGGCCAGGTTCTCGGCTGTCTCGCCCATGCCGATGCCGGCCAGCGGGTCCATGAAGCCGTCGGCGGACATGCCGTCCTCAACGGTCGCGTTCCCCATGCGGTAGCCGCCGCGCATGCCGCGCAGCAGGTACGGGGTGCGGGTCATGTTCTCCATGCCGACGACCAGGGCGACGTCCATCTCGTCGAGCAGGATCGAGCCGGCCGCCAGGGTGAGCGCCTTGGCGCTCGACCCGCACGCCTTGTTGACCGTGTAGGCGGGGACGGTCACGGGCACGCCGGCGCGCACCGACACCTGCCGGCCCGGATTGGGCCCGTTGCCGGCCTGCCTGCCGTGGCCGACGACCGTCTCCTGCACCTCGGCGGGGTCGAGGCCGATCGTGTGGAGCGCGGCCCGGGCCGCCGCGATCCCGAGGTCGACGGTTGGCACGTCGGCGAACGCGCCCATGAACCTGCCCATCGGGGTGCGCCTGGCCGACGCGATGACGACGGAACGCTGCTCCATTCGCTGCCCTCCAACCCGGGATGCAGGCCCGGTGCAGGCCCCGATCCAGGCCCCATTGTAGGCCGGTGCCCCCGGGCCGCCCGGTCGGCCGGCCGGGGCACCGGTGGGCCGATCAGCGGCTCCCGGTCACGTCGGGGCGGGATCATCTGCCCGATCCGGGCCGTCGCGTCATGACATCGGGCGCGGCACGATCACCAGGCTCCTTCGAGGAGCCGTCCGGTCCTCGGCGCCGTCGTGACGTGGGGCGTGGCTGGGGGCGGCCGCGGGCCTCGCCAGGAGGTCGCGGCGTGGCCGAGCGGCGGCGGTCGTAGCGCACCTGGAGGATGGCGCCGCCCACCGACGGGCTGGTCAGGCAGCCGTCGACGGCGAGCAGCTCGGCCTCGCCGGCCACGCCGTTGAGCCAGTGGGTCACGAGGTGGACCTCGTCGGCCAGGTGGCGGGGGGGCGGGCCCGTGAACCGCTCGGGCTCGGTCGCGGCGGCGCGCAGCCCGTCCAGCCCGAGCAGGTCGCCAGGGGCAAGGATGGCGACGGCGGCGAGCTGCCCACGGCGCAGGATGGTGACCTCACGCCCGTCCGCGTGGCCGCGGGCGAGGACGATCTCGTCGACGCCGGTGAGGGAGCGGGCTCGCCGGTAGTCGGCCAGGGCCCGGGTCAGTGCGTCGAGCCGGTCCCTGGCGGCCGCGGCCTGCTCGTAGCGCTGGCTGGCCGCATAGGCCGCCATGTGCCGGTGCAGCGGCTCCAGGAGCGCCCCGGGGTCGCCTTCGAAGGCGGCCTCGAGCGGGGCGACCGCGGCGGCATAGGCCTCCGGGGAGACGCCCTGGGTGCACGGGCCCAGGCAGCGACCCAGCTCGAGCAGGGCGCAGGCGGACATGCGGGTGCGCGGGCCGATCCTGACCGCGCAGCGCCGCAGCGGCAGGGCGTCCTCGATCGCCGACTTGACCAGCTCGGCCTGGTTCGTCGAGGTGAACGGGCCGAGGTAGCGCGCCCCGTCGGCCAACACCCGGCGGACCAGCGACACACGCGGGAACCGCTCGCGGGTCAGCTTGAGGTAACAGTAGCGCTCCGGGTCGCGGCTGCGCCGGTTGTACCGGGGCCGGTGGTGCTGGATGAGCCGGACCTCGCGCACGCTGGCCTCGAACTCGGTGGCGCAGGCCACGTGGTCGATCGTTGCCAGCTCGCGCAGCAGGTTGACGACCTTGGCCCGGCTGTCGCCGGAGAAGTACGAGCGGACCCGGGTGCGCAGGTCCTTGGCCTTGCCGACGTAGAGCACCCGGCCGGCGGCGTCGCGGAACAGGTAGACGCCGGGGGTGTGGGGCAGGCGGTCGGCGAGATGGACCTTCTTGAAGGTGACGTCGGCCCGGGCCGAGGGGAACTCCAGCAGGTCCTCGAGCGCCAGCACCCCGAACGACCCGGCCCGCTCGAGCAGGGCGTGCAGCACGTCCACGGTCGCCCTGGCATCGGTCAGCGCGCGGTGGCACGGCGCCACCGAGGCGCCGAGGTAGGCGGCGAGCGTGGCCAGCCGGACGTTGGGCACCTCGTCCCGGGAGAGCAGCTTGCGGGCCAGCCGGGCCGTGCACACGACCTGGTTGCCGGCCCGCCGGTAGCCGTGCCGCTCCAGGTTGGCCTGGAGGAAGCGCCAGTCGAAGGTGGCGTTGTGGGCCACGAACACCGCACTGCCGAGGAACTCGAGCAGGCAGGGGAGCACCACCTCGATGGGCTCGGCCCCCGCCACCATGGGGTCGGTGATCCCGGTGAGCGCGGTGATCAGCGGGGGGATGGGGATCCCCGGGTGGACCAGGGTGTGGAAGCTGCCGATGACCTCGCCGCCGCGCACCTTGACCGCGCCGACCTCGGTGATGCGGTCGTGGACGGGGGAGCCGCCGGTGGTCTCGAGGTCGAGCACCACGAACTCGACGTCGACGAGCGGCGTGCCCAGGTCTTCGAGGCTCTGCTGGATCGCCCGCACCATGTCCCTCCCGTCCGGTTCCCAGGACGGAAGCTATGGGAACGTGTGTTCGAGATCAAGCGCTGGGCGGAATTGGGGACGCCGCCACCCCCCGGATTCCGGGTGCGGCGCCTACGCGCTCCACCCCCGGATTCCGGGTGCGCCGCCTACGCGCTCCACCCCGGGAGTCTGGGTGCGCCGCCTACGCGCTCCAGAGCCGCAGCGAGGCACAGGCCGCCGCCAGCATCCAGACCAGCCCGGCCGCTGCCGAGCCGAAGCGCTGGTCGGTGACGTCGGCTCGGACCGCCAGGCCGGTGAGCGCGAGCAGCCCACCAAGCGACAGCTCGGCCAGGGCCCGACTCGGCCCGGCGAGCGCGAGCACCAGGGCCGTGAGCAGCACGCCCACGTACAGCACCGGCGGCACGGCCCGGATCAGGACGTAGCCGGGGCCGGGGGCGCGCAGGCCGGCCAGCCGCATCGCCCGCCGGGCAGCCAGCGCCTCGCGGACCCAGCCGTTCGCCGACGCCTCCACGACAAGGCGGTGCCAGAACACGCCAGGGCCCGCCGCCTGCTCGACCCGGGCGAGCAGGCGGTCGACCCCGGCCCGGTCACCCAGGCGGAGCCGGGCCGTGGCCAGGATGGGCACCGCCCCCTCGCTATGGACGGTGACCGCGACGACCCGGCCGGCCAGTTGCTCCGCGAACACGGGGTCGCCGGCGGACAGGGCGACCGCCGCGCACCGGGTGAGGTGCTCCGGGCCGACGGCCGGGTGGCGGGCGGCCCGGTGCGCGCTGGCCAGCGCGAGCTCGGGAGCCAGGGCGCCGGGCAGGAGGTAGGCGGCGGCCAGCAGGCTGAGCGCCTCGGCGCCCTGCTCGGGATCGTCCGCGGCGCGGGTGAAGCAGGCCATGGCCTCGCCGACGCGGCCGAAGGCGACGTGGTTGCGTCCCGCCTCGACAAGGTCGCCTGCACTCACGGAAGCCTCCACTGCGCGACACTGCCGGGGGATGGTGGGTTCAGGTGACCCGGTAGGCGTTGGTCAGGTGCGACCGCCCGAAGCCAGGGCCCGTACCTCTTCGGGGGTGGAGGCGATCATCACGACCGCCCGCGGGTCGATGCGGCGGATCAGCCCCTCGAGCACCTTGCCCGGCCCGAGCTCCACGTACCTGGTGGTCCCCATCGCCCTGAGCCGCTCGACGCAGCCGGTCCAGTCGACCGGAGAGGTGAGCTGCCTGGCCAGCAGCCGGCCGGCCCGACGACCGCTGCGCACGACCTTGGCCTTGGCGTTGGACACCAGGGGGACCTCGAGCCGGGGGAGCTGGATGCGGTCGACCGCCTCGCGGAAGGGGCGGCGGGCCGCCTTCATCAGCGGCGTGTGGAAGCCGCCGCCGATCGGCAGCGGGAGCACCCGCTTGGCCCCGGCCAGCAGCGCCAGGCGCCCGGCCTCCTCGACCGCGCCGGGCTCGCCGGAGATGACGACCTGGCCGGGGGCGTTGGAGTTGGCCAGGAAGACCTTGCCGACCTGGTGGCGCACGCTGCGGCAGAGGCGGCGCACGGCCTGGTCGGGCAGGCCGAGCACGACCCGCATGGCCCCGGTCCCGCCCGCCTCGTGGGCCAGCTCGGCCCTGCGCACGACCAGGTCGAGGCCCTGGTCGAAGGTGAGCCCGCCGGCGGCGAGCAGCGCGGCGTACTCGCCGAGCGAGTGTCCGGCCACGAGGTCGGGCCGCAACCCCTCCTTCCTGGCGAGCAGGTAGCAGGCGGCCGAGTGGGTGTAGATGGCCGGCTGGGCCCGGCGCGTGTCGGCCAGGGCGGCGTCGCCAGCGTCGATGGCCGCGAGCACGTCCCAGCCGAGCCGCTCCGAGGCGCGCTCGAACGGCCAGCCCGCGGGGTCCTCGGCCCAGGGCTTGCCGCTGCCCTTGGCCACCCGTCCCTGGCCCGGGAAGGTGAATGCAGTCTTGTCAGCCACGGCACAGATCGTACCCGCTCGGCCGCGGCCAGAAAAACAATGGCGCGAACCTCTCGAACAGTACCGACGGCTGAACCGCGCCCACAGCTCGCCCGGCCCGGTTACCCTGGTTACGACAGCCCGACCGGCCTGGGGAGGTAGCGTGCCCGAGCATCCCGACCAACGGTTCGCCCTTCCCTGCGAGGGGGAGCGGCTGCGCTGCGCCGCCTGCGGCAACCTCACCCGTTTCGACGTGGTGTCGAGCAGGCGGACGGCCGCGTTCTGGCACTACACGGTGGCGGGCGAGCTGACCGTGGAGGAGGAGCGCGACCTCTCGGCCGTGGCCGAGACGGTGCGCTGCCGCTGGTGCGGCTCGGCGACCCAGGTCGAGGTGGTCCCGGCCTTCGGTCGCAACGGCCTAGAGCCGGCTGGCCCATGAGCACGGCCGGCGCATCCGAGAACGGCCCAGCGGAGGAGTCCCCGAGCCTGGCCGGCGGCAGCGCCCCGGCCGCCGTGCCCGGGAGCAACGGGAACCCGCGGGTGGACGCCCTGGAGGAACCGGCGGCCGCGGACCTAGCGGCGGCCGCGGCCCTGCCCGACGTGCCTGAGCCGCTGCTTGCCGGCTACCTGGACGCCGCCCTGGCCGCGCTGCGGGCGGCCTCACCCACCGACCTGCCCGGGGCGTTGCGGCAGTACCAGGCCTGGACGCCGCGGCGGCTCAGGCACCCGCGGGTGCTCGCGCTGGTGAGGCGGAGCCTCGAGGTCGACCCCGGGTTCCGGACGGCGGTGGACCGGCGCGTCCTCGACGAGGAGGAGACCCTCGCCCGCCTGGTGCGGTCGGGCCGGCACGCCGACGCGCTCGCCAGCGGGGAGCCGCCGGAGGCGGTGGCCAGGGTCGGCATCGCCCTGGGGCGTGATGGTGCGGCCGCCGTGCAGGCCGCCGCCGAGGCGGCAGTCACCGACCAGGCCAGGGCCGAGGCGGCCCGAGCCGAGGCGGCCCTGGCCGAGGCCGAGAGCGAGCTGGACGCGGCGCGGACCCGGGCCGAGGCGGAGGCGGCCGCGGCCCGGGCCGCCCGCGACGACGCCAGGACCGCCCGTGAGGAGCTCCGCCGCGCCGAGCGGCAGGTGCAGTCGCTCGCCGAACGGACCCAGACGCTCGAGCAGGAGCTGTTCCGGGCCCAGGCCGCCGTGCAGGCTGTCAGGGCCGAGGCCGCGTCCGAGCAGCGCCGCCTGAACGGCCGGCTCGCCGAGGTGCAGGCGCGGCTGGCCGAGAGCCAGCGGCAGTACCGTGCCCTGCGACGGTCCTCGACCCGGGTCGACCCGGTGGTGGCCGAGGCGGTTGGCGTGCTCGAGCGCGACCTGGCCGCGCTGCGCCGGGCGACCGGGCTTGCCGAGGAGGGCTCGCCTGGTGCCGGCCGGCCCGTCCAGCGTCCGGCCCGCCGCGAGCCACTGCCGGTGCCAGCAGGGCGCGACGCCGACCACCCCGAGACGCTGCTCGCCTGGATGGCCACGCCGGACGTGCTCGTGCTGGTCGACGGCTACAACGTGACCAAGCACGAGCGAGGGTTCCCCGACCGGAGCCTCGAGGATCAGCGCACCCTGCTGCTGGACCTGTGCCGCCGCCTGGCCAGGCGCTGGGGCGCCCAGATCACGGTGGTGTTCGACGGCGCCGATGTTGGCCCGATGCACAACACCAAGGTCGGCATGGGCGCGGTCAGGGTGGTGTTCACCGAGGCGGAGCGGATCGCCGACGACGAGATCGTGGCCATGGTCAACGCCGAGCAGCCCGATCGGCCGGTGGTGGTGGTGTCGTCCGACAACGAGTTGCGGGAGCGGGCCGCCGCGCTCGGCGCGAGCGTGACACGCTCACCGGCGCTGCTCGGCCTCGGCGCCCGCTAGGACGCGCGCTGGATGTCGCCGGAGCGCCGGACGGCCAGCAGCTCGGGCTGCAGCCCGGCGCCGATCAGGGTGTTCAGGGCATGCTCAAGCTCCGGCTCCAGGGCGCCGAGGGTCCGGCTGCCGCCCTCCGTGCCGGCCCGCAGCTGGACGACCAGGGCGTCGCGCTCGGCCAGGATGAAGTCGACCAGGCAGTCCTGGCACGCGGCGCCGCCAGGGCAGCCGTCGCAGCTGATGCGGAGCAGCTCGTCGTTGTGTGCCATCGTCGCGTCCTTCCTGCCTCCGTCGGATGTGCCCTGCGCCGGACCAGACCATAGCCAGGGGGTGTGACAGCATCCCTCGAGGCCCGCGACCAGCAGACGCCCAGGCGTAGACTCTCGAACATGCGTTCGAGAGTCTACGCCTGGGGTGGCCCGATGGGAAGTGGCGACGGCCGTACGGGCGGCTCTCGATGACGCCCGCCGACAGGAGCGTCGGTTCCGGCGGACTTGCATGGTCGCTTGTCGGCTCGTTAGCGTTCTGCCGCCGCGCGGTCTACGGCAGGCAAATGGAAGCGACCGCGATGCCTCGTCGGCGCGGCGCTCGAGAGCGAGGAGTTCTCACCCATCCGGCCCCCACGGAAGGGAGATCACGTCGACGTGTCCGCCCCCCAGCGGCCTGGGGCGCTGCGAGCAGCCGTCCGGCGGCTCGTCCCCCTCGCCCTCGCCGCGGGCGTCGTTGCCCTCGCGGTCCCCGCCACCGCCAACCCCACCCCGACCCGCGCCGACGTTGAGCGGCTCGGCAACCAGGTCTCCCAGCTGGACGAGCAGCTGAACGAGGCCCGCATCGAGCTCGCACGGCTCACCGCCGCGCTCGCCCAGGCCGAGCGCGATGCAGCCTTCCAGCAGCAGGCGATGACCGCGACCAGCCAGCGCATCGCCGCACGGGCGGCCGCCGAGTACAAGGGCGGCGGCCTCAGTTCGGTGTCGGCCCTGCTGTCGGACGGCGACTCGGCCACCGTAGTGGACCGGGTCGAGACGCTCGACCTGCTCGCCCAGTCCGACGGTGACCTGCTCGCCACCGCTGGCGTGCAGCGCCGGGCGCTGGTCAGCGCCATGGCCCAGGTGCGCAGGGCCAGGGCCGCGGCCGCCGCCGAGGTCGCCGGCATCAATGCCCGCAAGCTCGCCCTCGTGCGCAAGCTGCAGGGCCTCGAGCGCGTCCGGGCACAGGTCGGCGAGCCGGCGCCGGTCGCGCTCCCAGGCAACCTGCCGCCAGCTCGGGGGTCGGCCGCGGTCGCCGTCCGGGTGGCCCTCGCCCAGGTCGGCGAGCCCTACCACTGGGGGTCGGCCGGCCCGAGCTCGTTCGACTGCTCGGGGCTGACCATGTACGCCTGGGGCAAGGCCGGGGTGAGCCTGCCGCACTCCTCGCGCCAGCAGTACGCCGCGCTGCCGCACGTGGCCCGCGCCGCGCTGCAACCCGGCGACCTCGTGTTCTTCGGCAGCCCCATCCACCACGTCGGCATCTACGTCGGTGCCGGCCGCATGGTCGACGCCCCCTCCTCGGGCCGGACCGTGCGGGTGTCGGGCATCGACCGCCGCGACTACGTGGGGGCGGGACGCCCCTGACGAAGCCCGCCCGCCTCGAGCAGACCGGCCCGCTCGTCCGGCGCATCCCAGCTCCGAGGTCGAGCAGCGACGGGATCGCCCCCGCCCGACCCTTCCCCCGGTCCCAGGCTGGCCGCAGCCCTCGCTTCCCCCGGGCGGGGGCTGCGGCCACCCATCCACAGGCGGTCACCAAGTGGGGCCCGCCGGTTACGATTGATCTGTCATGAAGCCTGATCTGTCATGAAGCCATCCGACGGCGCCCCGAGCGCTTCCGTCCCGGAGCCCTCGTCCCAGCCTCCGGCGGCCCCCGCCACGCCCGAGCGGGCCCCCACGGCCGGGAAGGACGCCGCAGCCGGCCCGCACCCGCCCGGCCCGCCACCGGCCGGCCCGGATCCGCCCGGCTCGCATCCGCCCGGCCCGGATCCGCCCGGCTCGCATCCGCCCGGCTCGCATCCGCCCGGCCCGCCACCGTGGGTCGTGCCCCTCGCACCGCGGCCCGGGGAGGCGCCACGGCCCGCTCGCACGGCCGCGCCGCCGCTCACGCGGCCACCCGGCGCCCCGCCGCCTGCGGCGTGGGGCCTGCCTCCGCCTCCGTCCCACCCCGGGCCGCCGCCCCCGCCCCGCCCCGGGCCGCCGCCCGCGCCCGGGTGGGGCCCGCCCCCGCCCGGCTCGGTACCGGCTGCGGGATGGGGAGCGCCGCCCGCGCCCGGGTGGGGGACGCCGCCGGCACCGGCCCGGCCGCGCCGGGCCTGGTGGGTGCTCGCGGCCCTGGCCGCCATGGTCGTCCTGCTGCTGGTCGCGGTCTCCCTGGTGGCCCGGCCCGCGCGGGAGCCGGTGGCCCAGCGGCCACTCCCCGGCCAGGCCAACGCGCCCGCCCGCGCCCACCCCGGCGCGGAGGTCTCCCGGCTCCTCCAGACCCGGGCCCGGGCCATCCTCGGCCGTGACAAGGCCGCGTTCCTCAGCGTCGTCGACCGGCGCCGGACCAGCTACTACGCAGCCCAGAGCCGCCTGTTCGACCGCATGGCGACCGCGCCCTTCGCGGGCTTCACCTTCCGGATCGTCAAGCCGTCCGACGACCTGGCCACGGCGTCGGTCAGGCGCCGCTACGCCCCCGCGCGCGTCTACCTTCCCGAGGTCCAGGCCCGCTACAAGTTCGTCGGGCAGGACGCCAGCCCGGTGCTCGCGCACGTCTACTACACCTTCGTGGAGACCCCCGACGGCTGGCGGATCGGCGGGCAGGGCGACGCCAGGCCCTTCGGCGCCGACGACACCGAGATCTGGGACGGCGGGCCCCTGCGGACGGTCAGGAGCCAGCGCACCCTGGTGGTCTACCACCCAGGGGACCAGACGCTGGCGACGCGGCTGCTGGCCGCGGCCGACGACGCCTATGCGCAGATCGCCCGGAGCTGGTCGCAGCCGTGGGAGCGCAAGGTGGTGGTCCTGGTCCCCCGCGACCAGGACGAGGCCGAGCGGATGGTCGGCGCGAACGACCTCTCGCGGGTCGCGGCAGTGTCCTCCTCCTCGATCGAGTCGGCCCGCGCCGGCGCCGAGCGTGTCCAGGGCAACCGGATCATCGTCAACACCTCCAACGTCAGGCTCTACGACCGGCTCAACCTGCAGGTGGTCGCCACCCACGAGATGACCCACGTGGCCACCCGCAGGCTCGGTGGCGGCGTGCCCTTGTACCTCGTGGAGGGCTTCGCCGACTACGTCGCCTTGCGGGGGGTCAGCGCGCCGCTCTCGGTCACACGGCCGGCGCTCACCAAGCAGGTCCGCGCCGGCGGCTTCGACGGCCTCCTCCCCGCCGACGACCTCTTCCGCGGCAGCAACGACGTGGCCGTCGCCTACGACGAGGGCTCCTCGTTCTGCCTCTGGGTGGCCAGGACCTACGGCAACGCCAAGCTGCAGGCGCTCTACCAGTCGTTCGCCGGCGACGACAGGCCCACCCCGTTCGAGCAGGACGCCAGCTTCCGCCGGGTTCTCGGGATCGGCCTCGAGGTGGCCGAGGCGCGCTGGGCAGCCTGGGTCCGGCGCCAGCTGTGACCCGTGTGCCCCGCCCTCCGGCGGGCGACCCGCTCGAGGCGTTCACCGCGGAGGAGATCCGCGCCTGCGTCGGCTACGCCAAGCCGCGGCAGCGGTGGGCCCTGGCCACGCTCGCCGTGCAGCTGCTGGTCCTGGCGGTCCTCGCCCTGACAGGCACCGGACGCTCGGCGGTGAGCCGGTTCGCCGGACTCGCGGGCGACTGGGTGCCCGGTCGGGCCGCCCTGGCCGCGGCCGCGGTGGTCGTCGCCCAGGCAATCGCCACGCTGCCGTTCTCGGTCCGGGCCTGGCGCCAGGACGTGCGCGCCGGCTTGTCGGCCCAGCGCCTGCCCGCGTGGGCGGCCGACTGGCTCAAGGCTCGGGCCGTCGGCCTGGTGCTCGCCGCGCTGCCGGTGGCCGCGCTCGTCCTGGCCGCCCGCGGGCGGCCGCCCGGGTACCCGTGGACGGCCGCGCTGGTCGCCGCCGCGCTGGTCGTCGCCCTCAGCCTGCTCGGGCCGGTCGTGCTCGAGCCCCTGTTCAACCGCTTCTCGCCCCTGCCAGCGGGCCCGCTCCGGGAGCGCGTGCTCGCCATGGCGGCCGGCATGGGGGTGCCGGTCTCCGACGTGCTGGTGGCCGACGCGAGCCGGCGCACGACCAAGGTGAACGCGTACGTGTCCGGGCTCGGCCGCACCCGGCGGGTGGTCGTCTACGACACCCTGGTCGAGCGGGCCGGCGAGGACGAGGTCACCCTGGTGCTGGCCCATGAGCTGGCCCACGTGCGCCATCGCGACGTGTTCTGGGGCACGGCGGCCGCTGCCGCCGCCGCCGCGGTCGGGGTGCTCGGGGCCGATCTGCTCCTCGGCCTGCCCGCCGTGGGGGACGCCTTCGGCGTCGCCGGCCTCGGCGACCCGCTGGCCGCCCCCGCCGTGCTGCTCATGGCGACGCTCGCGGGCCTCGCGGCCGCTCCGGTCGCGGGCCTGGTGAGCCGGTGGTCAGAGGCGAGGGCCGACTGGACCGCCCTCGAGGTGTCGGGCGACGCGGCCACCGCGGTCGCCGTGGAGCGCCGCCTCGCCCTCGAGAACCGGGCCGACCTCCGCCCGAACCGCCTGCTGGTCGCCTGGTTCTCGAGCCACCCGCCGACCATGGCGAGGATCGCCCAGGCGAGGCTCTGGGCGGCCGGCCACGCTGCGCCGTCCGGTCCCGGCGGCTCGGGCCCGGGGCCCCGGCCCCACTTCTCCTAGAATGCGGCGCCGATGCGCACGCTCATGATCACCAACGACTTCCCGCCCCGGGCCGGTGGGATCCAGCAGTACTGCCGCAACCTGGTCGCCGGGCTCCCGCCCGACCAGGTGAGCGTCTACGCCCCGGCCTGGCCGGGCGCTGCCGAGTTCGACGCGGCCCAGCCCTTCCGGGTCGTCCGTCACCAGACCCGCCGGATGCTGCCCGGCCGCGCCGTCGGGGACCGCGCCGTCCGCCTGGTCCGCGAGCTGCGGCCCGACGTCGTGGTGTTCGGGGCGGCGTTCCCGCTCGGCCTGCTCGCCGGGCGCATCACCAGGGAGACCGGAGTGCCCTGCATGGGATTCACCCACGGCGTGGAGGTGGCGGTCGGCCGGGTGCCGCTGCTGCGCCGCCTGATGACCCGGGTGGCCGGCGACCTGCGGCTGGTCACCGCCGTGAGCCGGTGGTCGGCGCGGCGGGTCGAGCGGGCCGTCCGCGGCCGCTGCCCGGTCGAGCTGCTCGTCTCCGGGGTGGCCGTCGACGAGTACCATCCGGGCGTCGACGGCGGCGCCGTGCGCGCCCGCCACGGGCTCGGGGACGCGCCGGTGTGCGTCTGCATCTCACGGCTCGTGCCCCGCAAGGGCCAGGACCGCCTCATCCAGGCCTGGGCCTCGGTGGTGGCCAGGGTGCCGGACGCGCGCCTGCTCGTGGTCGGTGGCGGCCCCTACGCGGGCCGGCTGCGCAAGCTGGCAGCGGCCAGCCCGGTGGCCGGCCAGATCGTCTTCACCGGCGAGGTGCCCTGGGCCGAGCTGCCCGCCCACTACGCCGCGGGCGACGTCTACGCGATGCCGTGCCGTACCCGCTGGCTCGGCCTGGACCTCGAGGCCCTCGGCGTCGTCTTCCTCGAGGCGGCCGCGACCGGCCTGCCGGTCGTGGCCGGCCGGTCCGGCGGAGCCCCCGAGACCGTCGAGCACGGGGTGACCGGCCTGGTCGTGGACGGCCGCCGACCCGAGCCGGTCGGCCGTGCCGTCGCCGAGCTGCTGGCCGACCCCGAACGGGCGCGCGCGATGGGGGAGGCCGGGCGGCGCCGGGCCGAGGCCGAGTTCTCCTGGGAGGCGGTCGTGGCCCAGCTCGAGAAGCTGCTCGCCCGGGCCGCGGCGGCATGACCGGGGTCCGGGCCAGCGCGCCCCTGCGCCTCAGCTTCGCCGGGGGCGGGACCGACGTCCCCCCCTACCCGTCCACCCACGGCGGGGCGGTGCTGTCGGCCACCATCAGGCGCTACGCAACCGCGCAGGTGCGGGTCCGCCCGGACCGCGAGTACCACGTCGAGTCCCTCGACCTGATGGCCCGGGCCGCCTTCACCGCACGCGAGGACCTCGCCTTCAACGGCCACCTCGACCTGGTCAAGGCGGTCCTCCGCGGCCTCGCCCCGGGTGTCGGGCTGGACCTCGTGCTGGCCACCGACGCCCCTCCGGGCTCCGGGCTCGGCTCGTCCTCGGCGCTGGTGGTGGCGATGCTCGCCGCGGTCGGGGCGGCCTCCGGGCAGTCGTGGTCGCCGGCCGAGCTGGCCTGGCGTGCCTACGAGGTCGAGCGCATCGACCTCAAGATCGAGGGCGGCATGCAAGACCAGTACGCGACCGCCCACGGCGGGCTGAACTTCATCGAGTTCCACGGCGACGACCAGGTCGACGTGCGGCCCCTTGCCGTCCGCTCCGGGACGGTGGAGGAGCTGGAGCGGTCCCTGCTGCTGGCCTGGTCCGGGCAGGGTCGCACCGACGCCGGCATCCTGCGCCGCCAGGTCGACGGCGTGCTCGGGGGGTCGGCCGAGAGCCTCGCCAGCCTCGGCGCGATGAAGGCGCTGGCAGAAGCCATGCGGGACGCGCTCCTTGACGGGGACCTGGCCGCCTTCGCCGAGGGGCTGCACGAGGGGTGGGAGCAGAAGCGCCGCCTGGCCACCGGCATCGCGACCCCGCGCCTGGACGAGTTGTACGGGGTCGGCCGGTCCGCTGGCGCGGCCGGTGGCAAGGTGGTGGGCGCCGGCGGCGGCGGGTTCCTGGCATTCTGCTGCCAGCCCGACCGGAGGGACCGGGTGGCGGCGGCGCTCGAGGTGGCCGGGGCGCCCTGCTCGCCGGTTGCCTTCGACCCGAGAGGAGTGCGCTGGTGACCGACATCGCGGGCTACCTGTCGGCCTCGGCCGCCGCCGCGGCCGCCCTGGTGGTGCGGCCGGGTGCCGGCGCCGTCGAGCGGGCGGCCCGCATGGTCGCCGACGCCCTGACCGACGGTGGGCAGGTGCTGTTCTGCGGCAACGGCGGCAGCGCGGGCGACGCCCAGCACCTCGCAGCCGAGCTGGTGGGCCGCCTGGCCCGGGAGCGTCCCGCCTACCGGGCGGTGGCGCTCACCACCGACACCTCCGTCCTGACCGCCGTCGGCAACGACTACGGCTACGCGGAGGTGTTCGCGCGCCAGGTCCAGGGCCTGGGCCGGCGCGGCGACGTCCTGGTCGTGATCACCACCAGCGGCCGCTCCGAGAACGTGCTCCGGGCGGCGGCGGCCGCCCGGGAGGCGGGGCTCGTCGTGATCGCCTTCCTGGGACCGGCCCGCTCGCCCCTCGACGACATGGCCGCCGTCGCGCTGCACGTCGACGGCGACCGCCCGAGCCTGGTCCAGCAGGGCCACATCACCATCGGTCATGCCCTCTGCGCCTGGGTGGAGTCCCGTCTGGCCGGCCCGCGGTGACGCCGGCCGCGGCGCTCGCCGCCGGCGTGGCCCCGCTGCTCGTCGCCACCGGAGACGGCGCCCCCCGGACGCCGCCGCCGGGCAGGCCACTCCTGTCGAGCCTGGCCGCCGCGGCCGGGGCGGTGCTCGGGCTCGGAGGCGGACAGGCAAGAAACCAGGCCCGCCTCGGCCGTGACGAGGCGGGCCTGGTGGGATGCTGGCTGGGTGCGGCGGATCAACCCCCGCGAGGGCCAGCACCACCAGCGGTCGTCCGAGCGGCCCCCCCGTTCGCCGACCTTGCCGCTGCAACCTTCTCCTTGGGCTCGGCGCATCCGGTCGTCCGAGCCCAAGGGGAGGCGCCCGCAAGCTAATTCGCCACCCTCGGAAGGGTCAGTGACGCGCGTCACAGCTTTTCTGTGATCTACGTCACAGCCTCGATGTGACCTGGGTCCTTGCGGGAATTCGGTGGTTCAGAACAGCCGCCGGAGCGCGTCCGGGTCGAGCAGCCGGATCGCCTCGGCGTCGTACTCCACGAACCCGCGCCGGCGGAAGCCCGCCAGGGCCCGGCTGACGTTCTCCCGGCTGGCGCCGACCATCCCGGCCAGGTCGCGGTGAGTCAGGCGCACCGGGATGGTGACCTGGACCTGGCCCTGACCCTCACGGCGGCCGTGACGGTCGGCCAGGGTCAGCAGCGCCTTGGCCAGCCGGCCACGCACGTCGAGCGAGAGCAGGTCGTCGATCATCGCCTCGCGGTCGGCGAGCAGGGACACGACCAGGCGGAGCAGGGCCGCCTGGGCGGCCGGGGTGGCGTCCAGGAAGGCCCAGAACGCATCCCGCTCGACGGCCCAGACCGTCGAGGCCGAGGTCGCCCGCGCGCCCGCGGTCCGCCTGCCCCTGCTGAGCAGCGCCAGCTCGCCGAACAACTGGCCGGACCCGATGATCCGGTGGACCTGCTCGCTGCCGCCCCGGGCCGGCGACACGATCGCGACCTCGCCGGCGGTCACGATGTAGACGTGGGCGGCGGGCTCGCCCTGGTGGAACAGGAAGCTGCCCTGCGGGTAGACGATCGGCGCCGCCCGCTCCACGAGCTCGACCAGGGTCTGCTCGCTGCCGTGCTCGAACACGCCCATGCGCCGCAGCATGTCGAACAGGAACCGCTGATCGGTCGGCTCCGGGGTCACGGGCGCCCCTCTCCTTCGCGCGCCTTGTGGGTGGCGCCACCTCTCGTTCGTGCGGCGCGGTCCGACAGGGCCTCTGTCGCGGTGAGTCTACTGGGGCGGCAAGTCGCCTTGAACGCCTTTGACCGGAACAGCACCAACGAGACAAAATTGCGACGACTTCTTCTGTGGTTCCGCCGGCAACCGCCCTGGCAGCCTGCTCGCTGGGACTCGGCTCCATCTCCTGGGCGGCGGTGCCGATGGTGTCAGGTAGCCCCGGTCGCCGTCCGGCTGGGGCTCCGTGGCGAGCGTGGGGGCGTGGAGTGGGTGACGGCGCGCGCCGGCCCGATGGGCCGGCCAGAGGTGGATCGTGAGGTGCCCGCGCTGCGGGGCGACCAACCCCGCGGCGGCGGACTGGTGTGGCCAGTGCCTGATGCGCTTCGGCGCCCCCATCCCGGCCGTGCCGCCACCAGCCGGCGTGGCGTCGCCGGCTCGGCCGGCGGCCGGCCGCTCAGGGGGGGACGGGGACGCCCCGGCCCCGTCCAGGCCGCCCGACCTGGCCCAGACCGTCGCGGTGCGCTTCCTCGCGTCGCAGGCAGGTCCCATCCGCAAGGCGGGTGGCCGGCTCGAGTGGACCTGCCAGGCCTGCGGCACGGTGAACCCGATCGACGAGATGGCCTGCCGGGTCTGCGGCAGCTCGATGATCGAGCTGTTCCGCCCTCCGGAGGCGGCGCGTCCGGCCAGGGATCCGGCCGCCGCCGCCTGGCTCTCGGCCGTCCCCGGCCTCGGCACCTGGTATGCCGGCCAGCCCGCCCAGGGGGTGGCCCGCTTCGTGCTCTGGCTGTGGTGGCTGTCGACCACGGTGGCCTTCTGGTCCCGGCCCGAGCTCGCCTTCGTGCTCGTCAAGGTCTCGTTCCTGCTGGCAACGGCCGCGGTGTGGGCGCTGTCGGCGGTCGACGCCCACCGCCTGGCCGCCCGCCGCCGCCCCCTTCTCGGGCCCCGGACCTTGGCCGTGGCCGCAGCCGGGCTCTGCCTCGCCCTGGTGGTCGGGCTGGTGGCCACGCTGGGACTGGCCCGGGGGTCTTGACCTCGCCAGGACGTGAGCGGCAGGCAACGACCCAGGGCGCGATCCACTCCGGCTGAACTGAAGGCCGGGACCCTCTCACCGATTCCGGGACCCTCTCACCGATTCTCGGTAGCATGGGCGGGCACGCCGCGCGTGCAGCAGCGAAGAGCCGGCTGTGAGCGGGGAGGACCCGGCCCACGCGCCGCGCCGCCAGGAGCGAGCCATCCGCATCAAGGTCGTGTCCGACATCCACGGTGCCGCCGACGACCTCCGCAGGGAGGCGGCCGACGCCGACGCCCTGCTCGTCTGCGGGGACCTGGTCAACCTGCTCGACTACCGGACCATGGAGGGCGTGGTGGTCGACGTGTACGGCCTCGAGGCCACCCGGCGCTTCGTCGAGCTGCGCACGGCCAGCCGCTTCGAGGAGGCGGGCCGGGTGCTCCGCCACGCCGCCGCCGGGCGCGAGGACCAGGTCCGCGGCCGTATCCGTGCCGCCTGCCGGGCCCAGCTCGAGGCGGTGTTCGGCGCGTTCCCCGACCGTACCTACCTGACCCACGGCAACGTCGACACTCCGGAGCAGTTCGCCGACCTCCTGCGGCCGGGCGTCAGGCACCTGGACGGGGAGGCGGTCGAGCTGGACGGGCTCCGGGTCGGCTTCGTAGGCGGCGGGCTGCCGCGGGGAGCCCGGCCCCAGCTGGCCGAGGTGACCGAGGCCCAGTTCGCCGCCAAGGTCGCCCGCCTGCCCCGGGTCGACGTGCTCTGCAGCCACATGCCGCCCGCCGTCGACGACCTCCGGTTCGACGTCCTGGCCGGCCGGTTCGAGCCCGGCAGCCAGGCCCTGCTCGACTACGTCGAGGAGCAGCAGCCCGACTACATGTACTTCGGGCACGTGCACCAGCCGCGGACGAGCAGCATGCGCATCGGCCGCACCCGGCTCCTCAACGTCGGCCACTTCCGGGCCACCGGCCGGATGCTCGTGCATGGGGCGGACGCCTGGCCGTGACGACCCGCGGCGGGGTGGCTGGCCTTAGGGCCTGCGGGCCAGGAACCTGGTCGTTCCAGCGCCGGCACACCGAGGCAAGCGGGACTCGACCTGGCCAGGTTACTGGGCGGCGAGCCCTTAGGATTGCCCGGCAGTCCAGCCAAGACGTGAGAGGAAGCGGCGATGGCCGAGCGTGCTGACGGGTCCACGGACATCTACGGGACTCCCGGGGAGATCATGGGGGTCATCTCGGACTTCGACGCCTACCCGGAGTGGGTCGGGCAGCTCGAGGAGGTCCGGGTGCTCGAACAGGACCAGGAGGGCCGCGGCACGGTCGTGTCGTTCCAGGTGAGCACGCCGATGTTCCCGGCCTCGTACACGCTCCGCTACACCTACGCCCCGGAGGACGGGGGCATGTCGTGGACCTACGTGGAGGGGACCCTCGACGACCTGTCCGGGTCGTACACCCTCGACCCGGTCGACGACCAGCTCACCCGCGTGACCTACCGGCTCGAGGTCGGGCTCGATGCGCCGATCCCCGGCCTGCTCAAGCGCCAGGCGGCCAAGCAGATCGTCAGGTCGGCCCTGTCCGACCTGAAACGGCGGGTGGAGTCCGGCTGACCCGGCGGCTCCCGACCCTCGGGTCAGGGAGCCGCCCGCGGCCCGCGAGCTCGTTCAGGTTGGCCTCCGGGGCGCGGGCATGCCGCCGTGCTCAGGGCTCGCCGCTCGGCAACATTGGCATTCCAGAAGGAGTCCCCAGGCGAGAGGACCGAGCTTGCACAAGTTGTCGGGCGGAAGGCCCTTAGCAGGCCTGGCGGACCGGCGGTAGGCTGCCGGCGCTGGCATGACACCGACCCCGGGAGCGCGCGTGCGGATCCTGCTGTTCACCGGCAAGGGCGGCGTCGGCAAGACGACCGTGGCGGCTGCGACCGCGGCCAGGGCGGCCGAGCGCGGCCACCGGACGCTGGTGATGTCCACCGACCCGGCCCACTCGCTGGCCGACTCCTTCGACGCCGAGCTTGCTGCCGAGCCGCGCCAGCTCGCGCGGAACCTTTGGGCGGAGCAGATCGACAGCCAGGCCCGCCTCGAGGCGAACTGGCGCGAGATCCAGGACTACGTCGTCAACCTGCTCAACTGGGGTGGGGTGGACGCGGTCGAGGCCGAGGAGCTGTCGGTCATCCCTGGCCTGGACGAGCTGTTCAGCCTCATCGACATCAACCGCTACCAGCAGCAGGGCGACTACGACGTGCTGGTGGTGGACTGCGCCCCCACCGCCGAGACGCTCCGCCTGCTCTCGCTCCCCGAGGCCCTCGGCTGGTACATCGACCGGCTGTTCCCGTCCTCCCGCAGGATCGCCACGGTCGCCCGGCCGCTGCTCGGCCGGCTCGGCAACCTGCCCCCGATCGCCTCGGACGCGGTCTTCGGGGCGGTCGAGCGCCTCTACCGGAACCTCGAGCGGGTCCGGGTGCTGCTCGCCGAGCCCGAGTCGTCCACCGTCCGCCTGGTCGTCAACCCCGAGAAGATGGTGGTCGCCGAGGCCCGCCGCACCTTCACCTACCTCTCGCTGTTCGGCTACCGGGTCGACGCGGTGGTGGTCAACCGCCTGCTCCCTGACGACGTCACCGACCCGTACTTCGGCAAGTGGAAGGAGATCCAGGCCGACCACTTCCGGACCATCACCGAGTCGTTCTCGCCGCTGCCCATCCTGACCTGCCGGCTGTTCGACGACGAGATGGTCGGCCTCGAGCGCCTGGCCGAGGTGGCCGGGGCGGTGTACGGCGAGCGCGACCCGGCCGCGGTGCTCGCCGAGTCGCAGCCCCTGCGGGTCACCAAGGAGCGCGGTGGGGGGTACGCGCTCCGGCTCGACCTCCCGTTCGCCGAGCGTGGCCATCTCGACGTGCTCCGCAAGGGCGACGAGCTGCTCGTCAAGGTCGGCCAGTACAAGCGCAACGTGCTGCTGCCCCAGGCCCTCCGGCCCCTCGACGTGGTCGCCGCCAACCTGCGCGGCGGGACGCTGGTGGTCCGGTTCGGCGGCCCCGGCCACACGCCGGCGGCCGGCGTGCGGGGAGCATGACACCGGTGCCCGCCATGGCCCGTGAGGAGGACCGGCGCCCGCCGTGCCCGCCACGACCCTGAGGAGGACCGGCGCCCGCCGTGTTCGGCACGACCCGTGAGGAGGAATGGATGACACACGACGAGGCCGCCCGCGGCGCCAGCGCGCTCGAGTGCCAGGTCTGCCCGGTCTGCATGGGATTGGCGGCGCTCCGCCAGGCTCGTCCGGAGGTGATGGAGCACCTGATGAAGGCGGGCGCCGAGCTGCTCCTGGCCGCCCGGGCCCTGCTCGACGTCCAGCAACCAGCCGCCGTGCGGCCCGCTGGCGTGCAGCGCATCAACGTCGGCTAGCGATGGGCGCCGCCACGCTGGCCCCGCGGTCGGGAGGCTGACCTGGCCTCCCGCCTCCTGCCCGCGCTGGCCGTCACGCTGCCCCAGTTCCGCGACGGGCCCGGGCCGGCCCTGGAGGCGCTGGCCGAGAGCTGGCGGCTCGGCTTCGCCGGCGGGTTCCTGTTCGACCACCTGTGGCCGCTCGGGCAGCGGGACCGCCCGGCCCTGGAGTGCTGGACCCTGCTTGCCGGCCTGGCCGCCCGCGTCTGCGATCTCGCCGAGGGCGGGGCTGGCCTGCCGGTGGCCCCTCTGGGGGGCGAGCCCGACCACGGCCTGGTCATTCCGGACGGTTTCCGGGGCGGTGCCGGCAACGGCAGCCGCGACGGCCGGTTCCGGCTGGGCACGCTCGTCACCCGGGCCGGTCTGCGCCCGCCGGCGCTGCTCGCCCGCATGGCGGCGACCGCCACCCAGGTGGCCGGTTCGCCCCTGGTCGTGGGCATCGGCTCCGGCGACCGCCTCAACCGGGACGAGAACGAGGCCTTCGGCCTGCCCTACCGCGACGCCACCGGCCGGGCGGCCGACCTCGAGCGCGCCGCCCTGGCCCTGCGCGGGCCGCTGGCCGGCAAGCCAGGGCCGGAGGTGTGGATCGGTGGGGCCGGGCCGCGGTCGCGGGCGGTCGCCGGCAGGATGGCTGACGCCTGGAACGGCTGGGGCCTGACCCCCGACGAGATGGCCGCCGGCCTGGCCGACGTGCGCCGGCACGCCGAACGCGCCGGCCGCGACCCCAGGTCGGTGACGGCGACCTGGGGCGGACAGGTGCTCGTCGGCGAGGACGCCGCCGCCGCCCGCGCCATGCTCGCGAGCTGGGGGGTCGGGCGCTCCGCGGCGGAGCTGGCCCGGACCGTGGCCGGGGACCCCGGGACGGTGGCCTCACGCCTGGCCGAGCTGGGTGAGGCCGGCGCCACGTGGTGCGTCGTGTCCCTGGTCGGGGGGCCCGGGCCGGAGCTGCGGCGCCGCCTGGCCCGTTGCCTCGGATCCGACACGGGATCGTTATGATTCGCCGTTGCGCACTGCCGGTGGGCTAGTGCGTAGGCCAGGCGCTCAGATTCCTGCTGGTCAGAGCCTCACCTGGGCAGGTCGCGACCTGGGCAAACCGGGCGACCGCGAAGTTGCCAGCGCTGGCTCCGGTACTTCGCACTAGCGTCCACGAGCTACGCATAGCCCAAATTGTCTGGGCCATTTTCTCATGTGGCTGGATTGCAAAAGACGACGACATGCGAGGAAAATCAACAGACGTACTCGCCCACCGCCGCTGCGCTGTCGGCACCCCCGCCGTCGGCGCAAGGGGGAGGAACCATGAAGACCCACAACGCACCTTCTACGTCGTTTTGCATCGCCGATATCGGTATTGCGGCCCGTGCGAGCGGGATCTGGGTGAACGCGCGCGTCGCCGCCGTCCCCCGGTCCAGGCCGGTGGCGTCGACGACCTGGTCGCGGCCGGCCGCGTCCACCACCTGGTCGAAGCCGGTGGCGTCGACGACCTGGTCGAAGCCGGCCGCGTCCACGACCTGGTCCCGGCCGGTGGCCTCGACGACCTGGTCGCGGCCGGCCGGGTCGACGACCTGGTCCAGGGGTTCCGCGTCGACCACCTGGTCGTGGCAGAATGACCCCACCACCGTCCCCCGACCTCCCATCCCGGCCACCTGGTCCCGCGTCCCACGGTCGCCGAGGTGGTCGTGCCCCAGGGCTTGACCCAGCCGGTCGAGCTCCGGGCGGCACGGCCGTCTCGCCGTGCCGCCCGGAGGGCTCGACGACATGCGCAGGCGCAGTAGCAGGCGATGACCTCGATCACCGAGGGATCGATGCGGCACCGGGGCGTGCGCAACTCCTTGCCGCACGGTGCCTGGCTGTTCGTCATCGCCGTCGCTGCGGCTGCCGTGATCGCCACCGCGGCCGTCCTGCCGGCGGCTGTCCGTACGGTGTCGGCCGATCCTGCCGAGTTGCTGCGCCCCGCGCTGTATGCCGCCGGCCTGGTAATCGCCGAGCGATTCGTGGTCCGGGTGCCGCTGCGAAACCACCGTTTCTCAATCGGCGTGGCCGAGATGGTCATCGTCCTCGGCGTGGTTTTCATCAATCCACCCTTGCTTGTACTAGCAACCGGAATCGGAATCGCGGCCAGTCAATGGCTCTTCGAACCGCAGCTGGTCAAACGCCTGTTCAATGTGCCGCAGTACGTGCTGTCGGTCGGCGCGGCCGCGCTCGTCTCCGACGTCCTCAAACAGCTCCTGCAGGGCTCCACGATCTTCGGGATCGAGGTGGGCACCCCGAGCGCGTTCAACCCGGCCCTGACGGTGCTCTGGGTGCTCGGGATGGCGGCGTTCTTCCTGGTCAACCACACCCTGGTGAGTGTGGTCATCAGCCTCTCGGTCGGCCAGGGCTTCGCGCAGAGCTGGCTGCGGGCCGCGCCCGTGGCCGCTGCCGACTGGGCCGCGAGCACCGCCTACGGCCTGGTCATCGCCGCCCTGCTCGTGCACGACCAGGCGCTCCTGCCGCTGCTGGTGGTCCCGATCGGGCTGACCTTCCTCGGCAACCGGGCCTGGGCCCGCAGCCTCGCGCAGGGCCAGCGCATGCACTCGCTGTACTCGGCCGGGCGGGCCCTGTCCAACCGGCTGGGGGACGTCGGCGCCTGGCAGACCTTCGTGCGGCAGGTCGCCGAGGTGCTCAACTGCGAGGGGGCAGCGGTCTTCCTGGGCCGCCCCGCCGACGGCGCCCTCGACGTGATCTCCACCGACAGCGGCTCGGACCGGATCACGGTCACCCCCTCGCCGGTGGCCTGGGAGCAGGCGGCCAAGGGCTTCGCCATACGCTGCGGGTGGCCGCGGGTCACCATGGTGCAGATGGAGGCCGAGGGGCGCACGGTCGGGTTCGCGGTCGCCTTCGGGCCCCGGGTCGACGCCGACTTCACCCCCGAGGACCGGGAGACGCTGCTCGCCCTGGCCAACCAGGGCGCCGCCGCCCTGCTCAACGAGGACCTGTACCGGGAGGCGGAGAGCGAGCGGGCGGCCCTGCGCGACATCGTCGGTCACTCCACCGACGGCATCTACACCACCGGGCCCGACCGCACGGTGCGCTCCTGGAACCCGGCCATGGCCGCGCTCACTGGCTACGCCGAGGAGGAGGCGATCGGCCAGAAGTGCTTCAACCTGCTGCGCGCCCGCGACGGCAAGGGCGTGGACATGTGCGCCACCGACTGCCCGATCCTGGCCGCGGCCGAGTCCGGGCACGAGGAGGTGCGCGACGCGTCGGTGCTCAACAAGGACGGGCTCGCGCGCTGGATCAACTACGCCCACGCCCCCATCGTCGGCAACGACGGCGACATGGACGCCGACGTGGTCGTGGTCCGCGACGTCACCCGCGAGCGCCAGACCGACGAGCTCAAGAGCGACTTCGTGGCCAGCGTCTCGCACGAGCTGCGCACCCCGCTCACGCCGATCAAGGGCTTCCTGCTCACGCTCATGCGCGAGGACCGCGACTTCGCCCGGGACCGCCGGCGCGAGTACTACAAGCTCATGCTGACCCAGGCCCAGCGGCTGGAGCGCCTGATCGAGGACCTGCTCGAGGTCACCCGCCTCGAGACCGGCGCCGGCCTGGTCGACTCGACCCCGATCGACGCCGTGGACCTGGTCCGCCAGGTGGCCGAGCGGTTCACCGCCGAGGACCCCGACCGGGCCATCCACATCGTCGCGCCGGACCACGCCGTGTACGCGCGCGGCGACTGGATGCGGGTCGACCAGGTCGTCGGCAACCTGCTGTCGAACGCGCTGCGCTACTCGCCGCCGCACGAGCCGGTCGAGGTGCGCCTGGTCCCCCAGGGCCGCGAGGTCGTGTTCGAGGTCCGCGACTGGGGCCCTGGCATCCCGATCGACGAGCAGACGCGCATCTTCGAGCGGTTCCACCGGGTCGGGCACTACATGACCCGGGAGCCGGGCGGCGCCGGCCTCGGCCTGTACCTGGCCAAACGCCTGGTCGAGGCGATGGGCGGGCGGATCTGGGTGTCCAGCCGGCTCGGCCACGGCTCGGTGTTCTCGTTCGCCCTGCCCTCCGAGCCGACCCTGGGCGCGGTCGGCGGCCGCGACCGCGACATCAGCTAGCGGGCTTGGTCTCCCCAGCAGCCTGCCGGCCGGCCGGGGATCGCGAGAGCCCGCGCCGAGCGGGAACGGGCCGAGGGGAACGGGCCGAGCGGGACCGGCCGAGCGGGACCGGCCGAGCGGGACCGGCCGAGCGGGACCGGCCGATCCCGGCTACAGTCCAACCCGCACTGCCGAAGCGGGCCCGCCGCGCGGGCCGGCCCCGACCCCGGAGGACGCCCGACCATGACCGCCGACGCGCCGACCGACGACTACCGGGCCTTCCTCGAGCGCCAGGACGTGCCCACGCTGCGGGACTGGGCGCTCGAGGTCGCCCGCGAGCACCGGGATATCGGCTTCCTGTGGGACCTGGCCAAGCACCTGCCTTCCATCGAGGACGCCAACCGCGACTGGGCCGCGTTCGACCCCTTCGACGCCATGCGCGAGCTGACCCACCTGATCACCCACTTCCGCGAGGAGGCGGCCGACCCCGAGGTAGCCGAGCTGCTCCGCTTCCGCTACGTCGAGTACCTGCTCGAGCACGCCGACGCCCGCCGCTTCGACGCCCGCC
>DASYUT010000319.1 GCA_036000965.1 Actinomycetes bacterium | reverse complement strand
CTGGTGGCCACCGAGGGGCTGGACCCGGCCGCGGCGAGCGAGCGGCTGCGCGCCCGTGCGGGGGCGTCGCAGCGCACCGTGGCCGACGTGGCCCGCGAGGTCGTGCAGGACGCCCAGCGGGACCGGACCGCGGTGATCGCGACCGAGCGGGCTCGCTCGCGGGCGGCCGAGGCCCGGGCCGAGCACGCCGAGGCGGCGCTGGAGGCCGCCCAGGCTGCGGCCAACCAGAAGGACGCTGGGGCGGATGGGCCACCCGCCAGCGCCAACGACCGGCAGCGTTAAGCCGCCCCGGCGGTGGTTGTGGCACGCGATCCAGGAGGACACGGCCAGCCGGGCCTGCTCGACGTTGGCCAGGCGGGCGCCGAGCTGATCCTCACGTGGAGCGTCTGGCTCCGTTGCGCAGGGATCGAGGCCCGACCTCCATCGCGTCAGCCTGGTCTCGCCTTGAGAAACGCGGCAACCGCGGCTGCTTGCACCTTCGGGTCCCTGCCTTGCCTGGGGTGGGCGTCAGCGGTGATCCTTACGCTGTTCGCCTGGGGTTCACCTTCTTGCCGCGAGGGATTGCGCATGGCTGGCGCACCGCAGCGTCCACCCGACCCGTTCGCCACGCCCGCCCGACCGGTGGCCGCGTCCCGGCCCGCCCCGGCGCCGCTGCCGCGGGTGGGGGTCGTGCTCGCCGCCGGCCGGTCCGAGCGGCTCCGACGGCTCACCCGGGGAGGATCCAAGGCCCTGCTCCGCCTGGGCGGCCTGCGCCTGGCCGAACGGACGGTGCGGACTCTTCTCGCGTGCGGGCTGGAGCAGGTGGTGGTCGTGGTCGGCCACGACGCCGGCCCGGTCGCGGCCGTCGTCGGGCGCCTGGGACCCGGCCGGGTCCGGACCGTGCACGCCGACCAGTGGCGCGACGGCAACGGCGCCTCGCTCGCCGCTGTCGAGGGTGCGGTGGCCGGCGAGGCGCTGTTCGCGCTGCTCACCACCGACCACGTGTTCGCAGAGGGGACGCTGGACCGGCTGCTGGGGGCCGGGGAGCCGGCCGTGCTGGTCGACCCTGGGCCGGACCCGGCCGCCTGGGCCGAGGGGACCAGGGTGCGGATCGTGGACGGCGCCGCGGTCGCGTTGGGCAAGCACCTCGACGAGCCAGCCGTCGACTGCGGCGCATTCCTGCTCCCCACGGGGATCTTCGGCTGCCAGCGCCAGGCGGCCGCCGAGGGTGACCACACGCTGGCCGGTGCCGTGACCCGCCTGGCCCAGCAAGGCCCGCTGCGGGCCGTCGCCCTGCCCGCCGGGTGCTGGTGGCAGGACGTGGACACCCCCCAGGACGCCCGGGCGGCCGCTGCGGCGCTGCGCGGCTCGCTGGGCAAGGCCGCCGACGGGCCGGTCAGCCGCTGGCTCAACCGGCCGGTGTCGACCCGGCTGTCGATGCTCCTGGCGCCGCTGCGGCCCGCGCCCGACCTCGTCTCGCTGGTGGCGTTCGGGCTCGGCCTGGCCGGGGCGGCGGTGCTGGGGGCCGGCAAGGGCGTGGCCGGCGCGCTGCTCGTCCATGCCGGCTCGGTCGCCGACGGGGTCGACGGGGAGGTCGCCCGGCTGCAGCTGCGGGGCGGGCCGCGGGGGCGCTGCTGGACGGGGTGCTGGACCGGGTCGCCGACGCGGCCATCCTGGCCGGCCTGGGGCTGTGGGCGCTTGACGGGCACAGCGCGCACACCGTGCTCCCGCTCACCGTGGCCACCGCCGGGGCGCTGCTGTCGATGGCGACCAAGGACCGGGCGGCCTCGCTCGGGCTGCCGCCCGCGCCCGAGCGGGCGCTGGGGTGGCTGCTCGGCGGCCGGGACGGACGCCTGCTGCTCGTGGCCGTGGGCGCGCTGCTGGGCGCGCCCGTCGTGGCCCTGGCCGCGGTCGCAGCCACCTCCGCGCTGTCGCTCGGCGTGCGGCTGGTCTTCCTGCGCCGTCCGCCGACCGCCTAACGGCCCCGGCACCACCGCAGCTCCGCGTAAGCGACGGGCAGCATCACTCTGTCCAATATCCACCAAACGACATAGGAGCCGAGGTCGTCGGTCAAGCGTTCACTAGTGCCCCTCCGCGGAGTAACACCGATCAGTCAGGCCACGCCTTCTTGTGGTCAGCCAAGGTGGTGGTGGCCGGTACTCGTTGACGGCCACCGGGCCATCGCGGCAACTCGCCGATGGCGGCGCTGTCGCCGATGCACCGGCGAAGGGTCACCAGCGTCCCTGGGCGGGCCTTGGCAAGGCGCAACTCGTCGACCAACTGCCCGATCAGCCACAGCCCACGCCCGCGAAGGCTCATCACGGGAGCCGCGCGGGATGGGGGCGGCCCCGGTCGCGGATCGTCGCCTCGATCCAGCCTCCCTGCACCCGACGGTCACGTTGACCGGCTGCGCGTCGCAGGACCCATACAGGATGGCGTTGGTGGCGGCGTCGCTGACGGCCAAGACCAGGTCGTCGACAACATCGCCCGGGATGGCAGCTGGCAGCTCCTGCAAGCTGCTTCGGACGGCACGGCGCAGCCCGGCAAGGCAGGTCGGCGAGGCGGCAAAGGAGACTTCCAGCTACTGCCCCCTGCCGGCGTTGCGGCCGTCATGGCCTGGTGGGGGGTCCTGCAGGCCCGGGTAGTACAGATCGGTCACCGTGAGGGAGTGGCGGCGGCGTGGCGCCAGCCCAGCTGCGCCTTGCGGCGGCGCCAGCCAGCCGTCACCGTCATGGCGTGCTCCTTGCCGGGTAGTGCCGCCCTTCATCGTCCCCTTGGCGCGCCACAGCCGGCGAAGCTCCGCCGCCAGCGGCCCGGTGCCGTGCTCCAGGTACTGCAGGTCGCCGTGGCTGTAGAACGGCCGGCCGTGGATGCGGCACGC
Source organism: Actinomycetes bacterium (assembly GCA_036000965.1). Taxonomy (NCBI): domain Bacteria; kingdom Bacillati; phylum Actinomycetota; class Actinomycetes; species Actinomycetes bacterium. The sequence goes on along the minus strand of DASYUT010000319.1, from coordinate 3,013 downwards.
CCGGCAGCGCCAGTCGCAGGTCTGCGGGGTGCACGGACGGGGGTCGTCAGGCTTGGGCCAGCAGGTGCAGCTGCGGCCCTTGTCGATACCCGATCCGGGCGTGATGCTGATCTCCCCGGGCCGGCGCGTCTTCCGGCGGGTCACCAGGTGTCACCGCCCTTGGCCTGGTTGCCGGGCTCCGACCAACCCAGCAAGCAGGCGGGCACGGCCAAGCCGGAGCCGCATGGCGCTCACCCACCGTACTCCCCGACGGTAGGGCCTGCCGGGCACGGTCTGGGTGCGGCTGGCGACCCGAAGGCGCGACGGCCGGCGCGTCCTCGACCACGGTTCCCCTGCCCGGACATCAGGTCGGCGTCGGGCCGCGCCCTACGCGTGCGCGCCGACCCGCCAGGTCTGGCCGGTTGACCAGGCGATCTCGCCCTCTCCTCGATCAAGCCGCGACGTGGCGGGGCAAACCGCAGCGCGACAGCCCCGGAGCCGCGCGGGCCACGCCGCCAGCTGTGTACCGCTGCCGTCCCTTGGGAACAGCGGCCTCACCTGCGTCACACCCCTCACTGAGGGCGATCTCAAAACCCTGACCTCTTGCATGCCATCTAGCAAACGACCGGTCGAGCGGTGTTGGTCACCCCCGTTTGCGCTGGTCATGCTCCCGGTTGGGTACACCGCCATGGACCGCTCGTGTCCGTTGTTGCCCCTTCTTACATCCTCCAGGCATCCTCCAGGTGCACCACCTTGGAGGCGCGTTGGACGGTGCTTCGGCGTCGAACGTACGATCTGCGACATGGCCAGGGTGACCTACGAGAGCAAGGACGACGCGGGCCACAAGTTCTGGGTGGCGCACTACGGCCGCTACGTCATCCGGATCGACGCCAACCGCCCTGGCGTCTACCGGTGGCTCATCAGCCTGGAGGGCCGCTCGGTCCGCAAGGGTGTCGCCTCCCACCGTGACCAGGCTGACGCCGCGGTGAGCGACGCCCTGGACGAACTACCCCGCTAGGGACCCCGGCCGCTTCCCGGGCCGTTCAGCCGCTTCCTACTATTGAACATGTGTTCGGTAAGCTACCGGCATGCGGACGTGGGACGCGCCCGACTTCTACCGGCCGATTGCGGCACCGCTCGACCGGTGCGCGGAGCTGCTCGGCGTCGACCTGGCCACCGTCCGCGAGGCGGCCGCCAACGTCGAGCCCTACATCCGCGCGGACGGCAGCAGGGTCTGGAGCCTGATGCAGCTTGAGCGGCAGCTACGGCCCGGGGCGTTCGGTCGGCGGCGGGGCGGCTACATCGACCGTCGACGGACCCCGGCCGCCGACACGTGAGCGTCGCCCGCGACGTTCGATGACCTTCGGGACCACAATCTGATTCGGCCGCGTGCATCATCCGAGCTGCCTGAGCCGGACGGGCGATCACCTGCTGTTTCCTCTGAACTGCCGGTGACCGCACACGCACCTGCACTCCCGCTGTGGCACGGACCCAGCGCGGACCCGATGGGCCCTCCGGTCCCGTCCGGTCGCGGACGCCCTTCGGCGCTCCGGCCCTCGCGACCAGGGACCTGATCGGCCGGCCGGGTACGGCAAGGTCGATCACTGAGGGGGAGAACCACCCTGCTCAACTTATGCGAGCTGCATAGGACAGGCCGGCCAAGGTGCCACCTCATCCTCTTGGCAGTAAGGTGATACGCCTCAATGCGGACTGTCGCGATGCGGGGGGATGGCCAGGTGGCAGAGGTCACACGCAAGCGGACGGGCGAGATCCTCCAGGCAGTGTTCGCGGTGCTCGAGGAGCACCCCGACGGCCTCCAAGCCCGCCGTGTGATCCAAGAGGTCGAACGCCGCTTGCCACCGACCCCATTCGAGCAAAGCGACTACCCCAGCACACCTGGTTTCCGCCGCTTCGACAAGATCGTACGGTTCAACACCATCGCGCCGGTCAAGGCGGGCTGGCTCGTGAAGAGCAAGGGCCAGTGGATCCTGACCGAGGAGGGCCGACTGGCAGCCAAGCGCTTCCAGGATCCGCTGGAGCTGCGCCGAGAGGTATCGCGGCTCTACCAGGTGTGGCGGAGGAACCAACCAGAGGAGGCATCGGCCAGCCTCGATAGCGCCAGCAGCCCGGCAAGTGCCACGAGCGCGCTTGAGGAGGCAGAGGAGACCGCCTGGCTTGAGGTCGAGCAGTACCTGCAGGCGATGAACCCCTACGAGTTCCAGGAGCTGGTGGCGGCGCTGCTGCGGGCGATGGGCTACCACCTTGCTTGGGTCTCGCCGCCGGGACCGGATCAGGGGCTGGACGTCCTTGCGTACACCGATCCTCTGGGCGCGATGGGACCGCGGATCAAGGTGCAGGTGAAGCGGCGCGCCGACAAGATCAGCGTCGATGGGCTGCGGGCCTTCATGGCGCTGCTCGGCGGACAAGACGTCGGGATCTTCATCTCGACAGGCGGGTTCACCTCTGAGGCGCAGCGTGAGGTCCGTAGCCAGGAGAACCGCCGGATCTCCCTCATCGACCTGCAACGCTTCTTCGATCTGTGGGTCGAGCACTACTCCAAGGTTCAAGAAGAGGGCCAGCAGCGACTGCCACTCAAGGCGGTGCAGTTCCTCGCGCCTCGGGAGTAGGCGTACGGCTTACCCCGTGCATGCTATGGGCTTGTTCATGAATAATCTGGTCGACCAGGGGTTGTTGGGGTAGCCTTCGGGCGCGCCGCATAGCGCCGATCTGACTTAGATCCGCGGATAGCTGTCGCTTCTGTCCGGGTGTGGGGACACAGATGCCTTCCGGCCTGGGAGAATCGGGGTTGCGAGGCCAACCGATCCCCAAGCAGGAAGGCACCTGGATGGTGAGCAGGCTACGGCGCGGCCGGGCTCGTGTCGAGTTGCGCTTTGATGACCCGTCCCAGACGCCCGACGTGGGGTTGCTGCTGGTCGCCGAGCTCGCCGAGCGCCTCGACCTGGTCGGCACGCTGGACCGGCATATCGGTGCGATCAAGCAGCGCCGGCGCGGGCTTGGCGGCGGCGGGCTGGTG
>DASYUT010000318.1 GCA_036000965.1 Actinomycetes bacterium | reverse complement strand
ACCCGTCTCCGGGATTCTCCTGGTTCGAGAGCGAGACAGGGCTGCCGATCGCTCACGCGGTTGCTCGCTGGCTGCTCGGCGGCTGAGCACGCATCGAGCCGACCCGGGATGGAGGACTGACCGGAGTCCACAGGCGGGTGGCGACCATCCTGATATGAGACCGCCGCCCGCACCAGCGAGGTCCTCGCCCTGGACGTCCCGACCTGGACCTGCGCAACCGCTGCGCCAAGGTCCGCCGTACTGGAGTACGTACGGGTTCGTTGATCTTGACTCTCTCTGCATAACGGCATCTCCGGAGCTCAAGGCCGCTGATACCAGACCTCCGGAGTGCTCCTGGATTCTGCCGGTTAGATTAGGAATCTGACGATTCAGGGTGTAATCTGCCGCGCCATGGCAGATTCCAAGAGTCGTGCGCTGACCGTGGTCCCCTCGTCGGTCGTCGAGCCGAACGGGAGCGAGCTGGCCGCAGAGCTGGCGGTCGAGCCGGGCCTGGCCGATGTCGTCACCCTGCAGCGTCGACGAGCCGCCGAAGTCACCACCGACGATGAGCACAGCTTCTTCATCGACACGCTGGCCGAATATCAGTGGGCACGGGATGTCGCCGGGCTGGCCGCGAGCACGCTGGACCGGCTGGTGCGGCCGGTCGTGGAGCTTTGCGAGTACTACGGGCTGGTGCCGTGGCGGCTGACCCCGCGGCAGGTGGACCGCTACTTCGCGGACCCGGGCAGGCGCGGCCGCTCGACGGTTCGCCAGAAGCTGAACCTGATCGACGGCTACTTTGCGTTCCTCGAGCAGCGCTACGCCGGGGAGATCGCGCGCCGGTTCGGGGTGGCGGTGGAGTCGCCGATCGACCGGTTCAACCGGCCCCGCCATCGCGGCGACTTCGGGCTGCGGGTGCCGCCGTCGCAGCGGGCGCTGCGGGAGTTCTTCGCTGCCTGGCGGGCCGCGCTGCCCCAGGCCCGCAAGCCGGCGGTCGCCTGCCGGGACTACGTCATGGCCAAGATCGCCTACCTCTCTGGGGTGCGCGCCCGGGAGTTGTGCGCGGTCCGGATCGGCGAGGTGCATTGGGAGGCTGGGCAGTGGGGTCGGTTCCTGGTCAACGGCAAGGGCGCCGGCGGGTCGGGACCACGCCAGCGGGAGGCCTACCTGTTCGCCGAAGGCCGCGAGCTGCTGTGGTGGTATGTGGAGGAGATCCGCGGCCGGTTCGGCGACGACCCCGAGGACCTGACGGCGCCGCTGTGGCCCTCCGAGCGGCTGCCGCCGGCGGTCGCCGCGCTCAACGTGCCGACCAGCGGGTTGGCGGTCGTGCCGGCCACGTTTCGGCACGCGTTGAAGACCGCCGCGCATCAGCACCTGCCCGGACCGGTTCAAGTCCTGTATCCGCATCTGCTGCGGCACGCCTGCGCGACCCACAACTACGAGCGCGGCATGACGCTGTGGGAGGTGCAGAAGCTGCTGGGTCACGGGCGGCCGAGCACCACGGTCCGCTACCTGGCTACCGCCCAGGCCGATCCCGAGCGGGCCAGCTTGGAGTCGGCGTCGCGGGCGGCGCAGCGGCTGCTGATAGACAAGGGGAGCTTGCGGTGAAGTGGAACCTGCGGTGGGTCGCGGCCCGGCGGGACATCTGGCGGCCAAGCGAGCTGCTGGTCGCCTTCGAGCAGGTCGGGTTCATGCCGTCGCTGAGCAAGGTCGCGGCCCTGTGGGGGCAAAAGCCGATCACGGTGCGGCTGGATGACCTGGACAAGATCTGCGCGGCGTTGGGCTGCACGGTCGCCGACCTGTTGGAGGCCGAGCCACTGGCCGCCAGTGAGGGTGACGAGCAGGAGAGCCGCCGTGTGGCCGGCGCGGCCGACGAGCGCACGGGGCCGGCGCGGCCGACGCCGCGGCGGGGCGGCAACCGTCGCGCTCTGCCACCCAACTGAGCCGTGGCCCGGCAGCGGCGACACCCGGTCGGCGGATGCCGGGGGTGCCTGGGCTGGGGCGAGCTCCGCGAGTCGTCGCTGTGCTCGGGCTGCTGGTCCTGGCAGCGGGCGCACCCCGACCGAGGAGCATGCCGGCGCTGCCTGCACGACAGCCACGTCAACACCGACGGGCTGTGTCGGCTCTGCTTGCAGGCGATCCGCACCCACGACCTCGACTGGCTCGTGCGTCCCACCCCGGACGGACGCCCCACCCAGCTCGGGTTGCTCCTGGCAGGGCTGCCGATGCCGCAAGCCCAGCCGCTGGACAAGCGCACGGACCGGTCCTCGGAGCCAACCCGGCCCCCCTCATGGATCGAACGGACCCGCGCCACAGCCCAGCCAGCCTACGACCTGCAGGTCTGCCCACCAGCCCTGCGGGGCCAGCAGGTCCTCTTCCGGCTGCCTCGCCAGCTCACCGACGCGCACACGCGAGGGATCAGCGGTCGCGACCTGCGCGACAACCCCCTGGTCCAGACCACGGCCGCCGCCTACGCCGCCGAGCGCCACTACAGCCCAGAATGGCAGCGCTGGGTCTGCCGGATGCTGGGGCTGGCGCTCGCCATCCGCGACGCCGACGGTGACGACCTCGTCCGCGAGGAAGCCCTCGACGACCTGCCTCACTTCGCCGACGCGGCGGCCGAGGTCCTGCGGCGTGCGGGCCTGCTCCGCCCCCGCCCCGCTCACCGTCCCGCCGCCACCGCCCCCCAGCCTCGAAGCTGCCGGCACTGCGGCTCGTGGGGCTTCCGGGCGCTCTGCCAAGGCTGCCGCCACTGGACCCTCGAGCACCAGGCCGGAACCTGCCGCCGCTGCCGACGAGCCGGGCTGCCGGTCGGCGACGGCGACGGGCTGTGTCGCGGCTGCCGCCTGCACGTCGCCGAGCATGGCCCGCAGGCGCTGGCCGAACCGTGCACCCAGCTGTGGTTCGGCGGAACGCTGGCGCTCACGCTGCGCGCCGCGTCCAGGTCGCTGGGCTACCGGCCGCTTGGCCGCCGGGCCCGGCTGCGACTGCAGGCGCAGCGCCCCGCCCGCCCGGTCTCGCGCCACCTGGTGGACCCCAACCAGGGCACGCTGGTTGCGATGCCGCGGGACTGGCGGCGCATCGACACCCAGGCCCTGCCGGCCCTCACCCCGGCCGCCGAGCGGCTGCTGGAGGCGTTCAAGCAGCGCAGCCGCGCGCAGGCCTGGGATGACGGGATCCGCGGCGAGGCGACCCGGGCGCTGCACCTGCTGCTCGCCTGGCTGGGCGCCGCGGCCCCGATCCCCGAGGCCGACATCCGTTCCATCCCCACCGCGCGACGCTGGACCAGCAGCCGGCGGGTCCTGCGCTTCCTGGAGGAGCACGACCTGGTTGTCCCCGATCCGGCCCGCCAGGTCGACGTCGACCAGCACGCCGTCGAGCAGCGCCTGCAGACCCTGCCCGACGGCATCGCCGGCGAGCTTCGCCGCTGGGTGCAGGTCCTCCGCGGCCAGGGTCGCCGCCAACACCGCCCGATGGGCTTCTCGACCATTCGCAAGTACGTCGGTTACGCCGATCCGGTGGTGCAGGCCTGGGCCACCCGCGTCTCGAGCCTGCGGGAGATCACGCCCGACGACATCCGGGCCGTGCTACGCGAACGGCAGGGCAACCAGGCCCGCTCGGTCCACGTCTCCCTGCGCAGCCTGTTCCAGGCCCTCAAGCAGGAACAGCTGGTGTTTCGCGACCCGACCCGCGGCATCGCCCTCATCAAGGTCGAGCGGCTGCCGGCACCGCTGCCCTCCGATCGGCTCCGTGGGCTGCTCGACCAGGCCGACGGCGCCATGGCGCGGCTGGCCGTCGGGCTGATTGCCATCCATGCACTCCGCAACGTCGAGCTCATCAAGCTGCGCCTGCACGACCTCGATCTCGCCCGCGGCCGGCTCACGGTCCACCGCGGCACCAGCCGCCACACCGTCTACCTGGACGGGCTCACCCACCGCCTCGCGGTCGCCTGGCTCCGGGAACGCCAGCGGCGCTGGCCGTACACCAGCAACTCCTACCTGCTGGTCAGCCAGCAGACCGCCGTCGACCCCAGCCACCCGCCCGTCACCCTGGCGGTGATCGACCAGTGCTTCCGGCCGCTCGGCATAACCCCCTCGCAGCTGCGAGCCGACCGGATCCTCGACGAGGCCCGCCACACCGCCGACCCCGTCCGCCTCATGCGCGTGTTCGGCATCTCCGACACCACCGCGATGAAGTACCTCTACACCGCCCACCCCGAACGCCAGTCCGTGCCATCCTGATCGCTGCCCGAATCGTGTGCGCGCCCGTCGCGTATGCTTTGCGCCAGGTGCGCTGTTCGGCTCATATACGTGATCGGTAGCGGCGCATGCCGGTCAGGCCAGGAGGGAGGGCAGCAGGTCGTGGCGCGGTCCCGACGACCGTGGGCACGGATCGCCGCCCGGGGTGGGGCATTGGGGGCCTCGGCCGCGATGCTGCTGGGGCTTGCATTAGTCCTCGAGCGTGACGACAAGACCGCCGGCGTCGCGAGCATGTTCGTCGGCCTGGCCGGCTTGGCGCTGTCAGCCCTGGCTTTGGCTCGCCCCCGCGAACCTCCCCCCAGCCGCCCCTGGTCCCTGACGCTGTCCGGCTGGACCGGGCCGCCGAGACGCTCGCGACGGCGGTCCAGGTCCAATGGGAGGCCGAGGCCGGGCTGCGGGCCCTGCACCGGTCCACGCCACTGGAAGACCGAGCCACATGGCAGCCCGCCCTGCACGCCTCGGAACGAGCGGTCGCACTTGAGCAGCCCACACGCGTCGTCGAGCGCGGACTCGGCATTGAGCTGTGACGCCGGGCGTCATTCTGGGACGCGCTTCTGTTCTCGCGTTCGCCGACCCGATCGCCGACCCGGTCGCGCTGGTGGCGTGTCGTCCGGGCGTCGGTGCTCGCAGGAGTCGCCTGCCCTCGACCGGCACTTCCGGGACACGGTGGCGGTCTCCGCGCTCCGAGTGCCGGACTTCGGCGGCATCCACGGCAGCGCCGGATTGCTGCCGCTCGTGTGCCTCAGATCGCGCCCACTGGGAGTGGCTCGGCGGCGGGTCGTTGCGTCAATTCGCGGTGGCAGCGGCGGCGTCGGGCCTGATGTGGGCGAACATGCTGCGGCCGTTCCAGCTCGGGAAGGCCCGTACGAGCCATAAGGGACCGTGGAGCTGGATCCGGGAGTCGCGGGTGGCCTCCTCCCA
>DASYUT010000317.1 GCA_036000965.1 Actinomycetes bacterium | reverse complement strand
TCATTCGGCCCGGTGATGTACCCGTCCAGCGAGGTCGTGATGCCTGCGGCCACCTTCGTCATCGGTCTTCCCCCTTGGTCGTCACCAGCATCGGTCAGGACCGATGCGCCCGTCGAACCTCATCGGCGCCGGTGTCAGGCTGGTGCTCGTCGTTCACCTCGACGATCCCGGCTGGATCCGTGCGTTGATCGGCCTGCTCGCAGCGGGAAGTCCGGCCAACAGCCGCAGCGCCAACGCCGCCACGAGTCCGGACAGGATCGCCGACGCGAGCACCAGCCGCACGCTGACGCCGTCCATGTCAGGCCACGAAGCGAGCACCAGGACCGCCACCACGGCCGCAGCGCACGCTCCGACCCAACCCCACTGCCTGAGGGCGGCGAATCGGCGCACGAACACGAAACAGGCCGCCGTCCACGACACAAAGGCCACGACGAAGCCGACTTCGTGCAGGATGCCGTGCCAGCTGATCTGCTCGGGTGCCCCGGCCGGCGCGCCCGGCGGGAAGCCGGCACCCGGGTCGGCGACGAAGACCCCGGCCACGATCAGCCCGACCCCGAGGGCACCGACCAGCAAGGGGCCCCAGGTGCCGCTCCGGCCGGGACGCAGCACCCGCCACATGCCGGCGGCGCAGGCCACATACAGCACGCCGGTCACGACGAAGTTGGCGATCTGGACCCAGCCCAGCTCCCCGAGGCTCAGCAGGCTGAGCGGGTGGCGGCTCAGGTCGAACCCGTCGCGGGTGAACGCCTGGGTCAAGCCCACCGCGAGAAACAGCGGGCCGGCGACGATGCCGCAGGCCAGCAGCCGTGTGGTCTGCGTGGTTGGCGCTCCTGGGGGTGCGGTCTGCTGTGCCATCGCCCGCTCCTGTCTGCTGGCACCTCTCCGGTGCCGCTCACCAGGGACGTCGGGGCCACCGGCCCATCCCGGACATCCACCCGCCACCAAGTCGCAAATGTCACTGTCTGCGAGAGAAAGCGTCACTGGTCCTGCTGTGTCCGGACCAACTACGCAGAGTGACCGCCATCCACCTGTGTGTACGACGCCCTTGGATGGAGGTTGGAGCGCTCCACAACAAGTGTAGAGCGTCATCAGAATGTCAGTGCGCTGCGACATAGAGTGTCAGTGAATGAATGCGCGACGACCGGTCACGGTGCGTAGTCAGAAGCCGATGGTGGAGGTGGAGGTCGAGGGCGACGGCGACGGCTCAGGGTCGTCAAAGCTGCTGGTCGGCTGGGGGGCCAGACGCCGCCGGTGCGGCCGTCAGCCCAGGTGGCGCCCGAGCCAGTCGAGGACCTTCGCGTACGCCTGCGTGGCGGCGCCCTGGTTGTAGCGGGGGCCGGTGTCGTTGAAGAAGGCGTGGTTGGCGCCGGGGTAGGTGACGATCTCGTGGGTCAGCCCGGCCCGTTCGAGCGCGGCCGTGGCCGCCTCGCGGCTGGCGTTCACGCGCTCGTCCTGCTCGGCGTAGATGCCGAGCACGGCCGCCGTGGAGCCGGAGAAGTCGGCGTTGTCGGGCAGCGGCCCGTAGAACGGCGCGGCCGCGGCCAGGCGTGGCTCGCCTGAGGCGAGCAGGAGCCAGACCATGCCGCCGCCGAAGCAGAACCCGATCGCGCCTAGCTTCTGGCCGGACGCGCGGCGCCCGAGCTCGTCCAGGCCGGCCCGCATGTCGGCCACGAACCGCTCCTGCGGGGCGCTGCTGAGCGCGGCCATCGCCTTGGCCTCGTCGCCGAGGGCGGCTGTCCCGCCCTCCGCGGAGAGCAGATCGATGGCCAGCGCCGGGTAGCCGCTGGCCGCCAGCCGGCCGGCGACCGAGCGGATGTGGTCGTTGAGGCCGCGGTTCTCATGGATGACCAGGACCGCTCCGCGCGGCTGGGAGGCCGGTGCCCAGGCGCCCTGGAGGGTCCGCCCCTCCGGGCCGGGGAAGGTGACCGCCTGGGTGGCCACGGCCGGTCCGGGTGGCGTGGCCGCCCCGGACGTCACCGCAGGGGCCGGCTCGCCGTCGCCGCCGCAGGCGGCCAGGAGCGCCGAGGCCGCCGGTACGCCCAGGCCGAGCAGGGCAAGGCGCCGCAGCGCCTCCCGCCGCGGGAAAGCCCCGTCGGCGTGGTCGATCGCCACCTCTTCGGCCAGGTACCGCTGGAAC
>DASYUT010000316.1 GCA_036000965.1 Actinomycetes bacterium | reverse complement strand
AGACATGGCCTTACTCCCTTTGATGGGTTAGAGCGGGTTGAGGAAAACGAGTGTGCGGGTCGCCAGGATGAACACGAATCACCATCCCATGCAGCGATGCCGGCGGAGTGCTCGGCCTGTTGCCAGCGTCGCTGAAGTCGTGCCATGCGGCTGCCGCCGCCAGAAGCTGCCGGCAAACTGCCGGAAGGTTGCCGGGCCGCGGCACTGGCCCGCCGATATGCTGCCACGGTCCAAATGACCACTGCGTTGGAGATGGCACACCCATGTCCTGGCAGGCCCCTGCGCGAGCGCGTGAGCCGGCGCTGGTCGCGACCGCTTCAGTGCCCTCGCAGCGCCCTTGGTCGTGCTCGCGCTGCTGGTGGGCGTCGGCCAGCGCTGCGCGACGGGCGCTGGCTGCCCGCTGTGGCGCTGGTCGCCTTGGGCGCGCTCCCGGTGATGCTCGGGCTCACCGCCGTCATCGGGGGCCGCCCGCTGGCGCTGCTTGCCGCCGGCGCCCTCAGTACCGTCCTCGCCCTGCTCCTGGCCAACCCGCCGCCGGCGCTCCTGCTCGCGCTGCTCGTCCCCGCGGCGCTGTACGGCGTCGCCTACGTCCGCTGGCAACCGCGCCCCGCGCTTGCGCCGGCCGATGCGCTGCGGCTGGTGCTGCCCGTGCTGCTGGCCGCCGGCGCGCTGTTCGTGCTGGCGTTCGTGCCGACCGGCCGCGAGGTGAGCCCCCTCGACGCCTTCGCCCAGGCGACCTCGGGCGGCAACGGCGTGCCGTCGCCGCCGGATTTCGGCAACTTCACCAACGTGCTCACGTCATCACTGTCGACGAGGTGCGAGGGGATCCCCGGGTGCGGGCGCCTGGCGACGTTGTCCCAGGTGGGCATCGCGGGCGTGCTCATCGTGGCAGCCGCGGCCGCAGGATGGCTCCTGCCCCGTGCTGGCGCGGCGGGACCGGCCGGCATGGTGCCCCCCGCTACCGCGGCTACCGAAGCCCGGCAGGCCACCGACGGGCAGGACGCCGAGCCACGCCCGGATGGCGGGACGGCGGACACGTAGGTGAAGGTCTCTGGGCACGCTTCAGGACGCACGCTCGCCATGCGACCAAATGTCACCAACCAAGGGCGACCGCTGTCGGCACCGCATCGACATCGGGGAGCCGTACGCAGGCTAGCACTCCACGAGACGTCGTCTTCCAGCAGGTCGCGGGCGATCCACAGCCAAGCTCTCGGGCCGGCAGCAGGCGCCACGGGGTGGACGTGCGCGCCATGAACACGATCGCAGCGAGGCAGTTGCGATCGGGGATGGTACGGTGCCGGCCACCGTACGGCGGCCGGGGCGGGATCGGCAGCAAGGGGCCACCAGCGCCCACAGTTCGTCCGGCACAAGATCGTCAGCAAGGGTCGTCATGGCGCGGGATCATTCCAGACCGACCCAAAGGAGCGAAATGCCGTCTGAGAGGGAGAGACCAATAGCTGAGCAAGGGACCAGCAAGGGGCTACCCCGGTTGGAAGCAATTGATCTCATTGGTGTGAGCTTCGATGGCTCGGGGCGCCTTGGCGCGCAAGCACGTGCCCCTGCGGCACTCCGGGAGGCTGGCCTGGCGGCGGCCCTGCAGGAGCGCGCGAGCTTGACGCCAGATGTCATCGTCTCGGAGCCTACTCCGACGCGTGGGTCCTCCGGGTTTTTGAATGAGCGCGCGTTCTTGGAAATGGTGGACATGCTCTATGGCCGTGTACGAGCAGCCTTGACACGAGGGCGTTTTCCGTTGATCTATGGTGCTGACTGCGCGGTGCTACTCGGAGCGGTGCCTGCGCTTGCAGACGTTCTCGGAGAGGCTGGCCTGGTGTTCATCGACGGCCACGAAGATGCCACACCCATGGAACTCTCAACGACCGGCGAGGCCGCCAATATGGAGGTGGCCTTTTTGTTGGGTTTGACTGGTCAGCGAGCGCCGGAGCCACTGCGAAGCCGTGTGGGTGTGCTGCGGCCGGAGGCGATCGTCATGCTGGGGATGCGCGACGACCTGTATCGCCGCGAACTTGTAGTCCCCACGATCGCTGATCGAGTGCGGCTCCGTCCTGCAACTGACCTTCACGAAGATCCGGCAAATGGTGGCCGCCAAGCCGCCGAGCAGGTCGCATCACAGGCTTCCGGCTGGTGGCTTCACATCGACTTGGATGTGCTCGACAGGGATGAGTTCAGCGCCTGCGGTGCCGCTGGCGACGTCTCAATGTCAGGCGGGCTATCGTGGCCCGAGCACCGGTAGCAGACAGCAAAGAGGACCACATCCGGTTAGCCAACGATGACTCAGCTTCTTCTCCATTTCTCAGCCTCCTATTGCCTCTGCTCATCCCTCTTCACCTGCTACTTCCTCGTTCCCTCAGCTAAGAGCGTCCTATTATCTCACCGCATCTGTCACCCTCCCGTCGTGCTACGCTCACCTCCAATTCCAAGCGAAGGACTGCCCGGCTGCTCCGCCGGCTGGAATGCGACGGCTACACCAGCCTCCATGACCTGGCCGTGCCAGGGTCCAACGCCAACGTCGACCATCTCGTCATCGGCCCTTCCGGGGTCTTTGTGGTTGATTCCAAGCAGTACAGCGGCCGCGTGCACCAGAGCCTGGACGGCCGCGCCTGGCACAACCACGCCCCCCTGGCCCGCCAGCTCGAGGTCGTGGCCTGGGAGGCCGCCACCATCGCCCACGTCCTCGGGGTGCGGGTCGACCCGCTGGTATGCGTCCACGGCGCCGAGGTTGCCGACGGCGGCCTGATCGCCCACGGCGTGGCCATCGTGCCCGCCGCCCGGCTGCGCGCCGCGCTCGGCGCCGACCCGGTGCTCTCGGCAGCCGACGTGGGCGTGCTGGCCGCCATGGCGCAGACCCGGTTCCGCGCCGCCGCCTGAACGCAGCCAGCGTCCACGCCGCCAAGGGAACGGATCGGGCGGGCCGCATTCGGGGCAGTAAACGGGAGCAGGCGTCGCGACTGGTAATCGAGACAGACGGAGGCAGGTCAGTCCTCGCCAGCAGCCGCCGACGTTTCGCCGAGGGCCCATGACGATGGCGAGGTTCTTGCGGACTGTCACCTCGTTGGGGTGGTTGGGGCCGAGCTGGGCCTCGCCGATGGCCAGGCCGCGCTCGAGGTGGGTGCGGGGCGCCGCCGGCGACACCTTCCTGTAGCCATTCACCCCGGTGGCCACGCGGACACCCCTGGCCGCAGGTGTCCGAGCGGCCGTCCAGCCAAGTGTCCAAGTTCGTGACCGGTGTCCACCCCGAAGGCGCAGGGGTCCGGCGCAGTGTCCGCTGTGGGGACGCCCTCGGACGGTGGGTGTCCGCCGCGGACGGTCAGTCCGCCGGCTGGTGCCTTGGGCTGGCGGCGCCGGTTCGGCTGGGTAGCCTGGTGCCCCGCCCCGCCCAGGGAGGAGCGCCTGGTGAGCGAGCTTGGCCCCAACGCCTACGGGGAGTCCCTCGACCCTGGCCGGGTCGGCGACTGCTACCTTGCCCTCCCGCTGCCGCCTGAGGACCCGGGCGAGCTGGGGCGGGTGCTGGTGGTCGCGCCACGCGTGCTGCTGGACCCGGCCGTCGCCCAGCCCGCCGGCAGCCGGCTCTACGAGCTGGCCACCGGCCACCCCGACCGCGCCCCCCGCGAGCTGGTCTTTCCCGCCGACCTCGCCGAGGAGCTGCGCGCCTGGCCGCGCCGTACGTGGGCCGTCCGCGGAGTCGACCTCGCCCAGGTCGCTGCTGCGGTCGTCGTCTGCTGGCAGCGCGGCGACCTGCGCGGCCTTGACCTCCCCTTGAACCCTGGGAGGACACGCGGGCGCTCACCCGACCCGCGATGACCCTGACTTGCGCAGCGCTGCGGGCCCGGCTGGGCAACCCAAGTCATCCGCGCCCGCTGCCGCTGGCTGCACCCAAGCAGCGGCCGCCTGTTGTGCGACACGCTCAATGGTGATTAACAGGCACACGATCGTGGTGACGACTCCGGTCCGGTCCGCTACGCCGACAACCAGGCACAGCCCGGTCGGCCGTTATGGGCTTCGTGTCGTCCTCGCCGTGCGCCGCGCCCACCCAACAGCCGGTGGGCGCCAGGTGTCGCACGAGCGGCGAGCGGTCGGGTCCTCGTCACCAGGGAAAGCTGGGGTTGTGGTAGTACTTGCGGAACGACGACGCGTTGGGTTCGTGGCGTTCCCACCGAGGAGCGTGACACCCCACTTCGGCGGCCGGAGTCTCTCCCGCCGCCGGGGGCCTCGCTACGGGGGACCTGGCGTCTTCCCGGGCCGGACTCTCACCGGTTGGTCGACCTGAGCTTCTCGCTTGGGCTACCACCTCGGTTCATGCAGCGCCGGGGCTGGTTGGGCGCACACTTCGAAACCCAAGGTCTCACCGAGCTTGACAGCTCCGCAGTGGCTCGGGGTGCCCGGATCGTGCCTGGGCATACAATCGACGGAACGGGCCGGACCAGAGCCCCTACCGACTGCGAGCGTATGGTCGTGCGCAGGTTCCTCGTCGTTGTTCTGGGGTCTTTGCTGGTCGTCGCCGGCTGCCGCGATGCAGGCGACGGGCAGGCCACACGGCCGAAGGCCCGGTCGACGCCCAGCACCAGCCGACCGCCCACGGCAAGCACGCCGGTGGAACTGGACCTACAGACCGCCCAGGACCAGCATCTGCTCACCCCACCGCCCGACCTCGCCCTGGTGGCCCCGCAGTCTGCCCGCGCGGGCGACCCGATCCGGCGCTACGTTCTGCGCGCGACCGACAGCGACAGCGCCTGCGCCGACCTGCGTTTCTCGGCCGTAGGGCTGCCCGTGGGGCTGGCGGTCGCCAATAACGGCGACTGCACAGCGACGGTGGGGGGCAAACTTGCGGCGCGGGCGGGAAGGTACGCGGTGACCTACACGGTGATCGACGAGAGTGGGAACTCCGACTCCACGACCTCCGTCTTCACCGTGGCTGTTCCCCCGCCGTAATGCCTCGGCCGGCCCGATGGTGCCAGCGCCCGAGGATGGCCTCCCCGGCGTCAGCACGCCAGCGCGGGCACGGGCGAGCCCGTGCCCAGCACTCCGGGGCTTGGCCTGGGCGACCAGAGGGCGGCCGATGCGGCCGCCCTCTGGCATGCCCGAGGGAGCTAGCGCACCCGTCAGTGCGGCACCACGATGTTGCCGGCGGTCAGGGTGACCGGCGAGAAGGTGAGGTCGGAGATCACGGTGCCGCTCGGGTTCTTGACCTCAAGCCCGAACTGGTCGTTGGTTCCCGGCTCGCCGTTGTCGACCGCGGCGGCCCTGAAGCTGTGGTTGCCAACGCCGTTGAGGGTCGCCTTGCCCAGGATGTAGGCGGTGGAGTTAACGATCGCCATCGAGCCCATGGCGTTCGACTTGAGCACGACATCGCCCGTCGGGCGGTGTTCGATGTACAGCAAGGAGCCCTTGAGCTGGCCGTTTTTCAGGTACTTGGCCATGAAGCCGGCGTCTGCTCGGACGCCGTTGTGGCGCAGCACGGCCCCGCCGGTGACGAAGCCGAGCGAGGGATCGAAGACCGTCAGCACCGCGTCGGCCGCGCCCTGGTAGTAGCTGCCGCCGACCGCGATGCGGACGTCGTAGACGTTGACCGCCACGTTGGAGAACGTGCAGCTGGTCTGCAGCGTGCCGCCCACACCCCCGCCGCTGGTCGTCGCGGTGCAGCTGTAGGAGGAGCCGGCGCCAACCGGGGTCAGCGTGTAGGTGACCGGGGTGGCCAGCGAGATGTCGCCGTCGGAGCCGTCGGCTGCCTCAGTCACCGCCGCCTGGAGGGTGATCGGCCCGGCCGTCCCGCCCGGACTGTTCACCCGCACGGCCGCCGGGTTTGTGGCCGACGGTGTCACCACAGCATCCTCGTGGGCGACCGTGATGGTCGACAACTCCGAGTCGCGGTTGCCGGCCTCGTCGGTCACCGTGTAGGTGACGTTGTAGGTTCCTGCCGAAGCCCCGATCGTCCCGGAGACGGTCGCGGTGCAGTCGCCGTTGTTGGTGACCGTAAGGCCGCTTGGCAGCCCGGTCGACGAGAAGGCCAGGTCGCCGCAGCCCGAGTCGTTGTCGCTGGCGGCGATGGCGAACGGCGTGATCGGGTCGCTGTAGACCCCGCTCTTTGGGCTGACCCGGGCCAGGTCGGGCGGCGGGGTGAGCAGGCGCTCGTCCACGGCGGTCTGCAGGTCGAGTTCAGGGGGCGGCAGGATCGCGCTTGGGTGTGCGCCGTCCTGGAAGCCGGCGCCGTTTTGGAACTCGAGGTTTTGTACGACGGTCGGCCAGTCGTTGAAGCCCGTGAGGGTCGTGAGGCCGCCAGACCCGTTGATGTCGACGGCGACAGGGTTCGGGTCGGGGGATGGTAATGCGCAGTCCCAGTTGATCGTGCCGGTGCCTGCGCCTTGGGTGAGCGGGCCGCCGGCCGCGCCGGGGCAGAAGAAACGTGTCGTGTCGGTCCCGTCCTGGATGCCGACGGCCTCGTCAAGGCCAGGGTTGGGAGCGACGTTGCTCTCGCTGAGCTGCGGGAGGACGCTTCGTGAGTAGTCGAGCCGGTTGCTCGGTAGGATGCCGACCAGCTGGAAGGAGTAGTTCATCACGCTGAGGTAGTTCGGCTTGTTGTTGACCAGCGGCTCGTTGCCGCCGTGTTGCAGGCCGAGGTTGTGGCCCAGCTCGTGCATGACCGTGCCCGCCTCCTCGAGCACGGTCGGCCGGCCGGCCTCCCAGCCGCCGAAGGAGATGTAGAAGTCGTTGCCTGGCGTCTCACCGCAGCCGCTGAACCGCTGGTTGCGGGCGGTGAGCGCGGCCTGGTTCTCGACGTGGGTGAACAGGGCGTAGTGGTAGGCGTAGCGGCGCACGGCGGCGTTGTTGAAGTTCGCGGCCTTCACCGTGTCGAAGTCGCCGAAGCCGGTCCCGGCCACGCTCGAGGAGCAGCCGAGCGCCCCGCCGTTGAAGTTGAGCACGTTCTGGTGCGGGATCGCGTTGCTGACGTCGACGTGGACGTTGATCCCCTTGGTACCGTCTGGGTTGTCGACTGAAGGGTGGTTGCGGAACGCCTGCACCAGGTTCGTGACTGCCTGCGCCTGGGGCCGGTGGCTGTGGGTGTCCCCGGCCACGCAGTCGCCCCCGGCTGTGGCGCAGTCCATCCAGTCCATCTCGATGAAGATGTCTTTGTGGCGCGGGTCGGCCCGCTCGTTCTGCTCGATGGTGCCGTTGCCGTTCTGATCGATGCCGTTCTGGAGGTCTTGCTCGCCGGGGTCGGTGACGTCGCCGTCGTTGTCGGCGTCGATTCCGAAGCGCTCGGAGTCGTCGGGGATGCCGTCGCCGTCGGTGTCGGCGCCGATGCGCAGGATGGCGACCGCGTCGTTGAAGTCGCGGTCGCCGAGGTTGATGTCGTCCTCCCACTCGAGCTTGTAGGCGCGGTCGTCGAGGGTGGCGTCGCCGTTGTAGAGCTCGGTCACGCGCAGGTGGTCCTGCCCGTCGGAGTTCTGCGTCGGATCGCTTGACCAGGTGAAGCTGCCGCTCATGGTCGTCGCCTGGAGCTGGAAGACGAAGGTGGTGCCGGCGGCGAACGTCCCGAGCTCGGCGCGCGTGCCGATGCGGCTTTGCTCGGTGTTGAACAGGGTCCGGTTGATCGGCGCGGTCACCGAGACGGCATTGACGAAGTCGGCCGAGGCGAAGGTGAACTCGACGCTGACAGGACCACTGCGGGTGGTGGGCAGGTTGGCCGCAGCCGCCGGCAGCAAGCGAAGCGGCCCCACCGATCCCAGTAGGCCAAGGAACATCAGTGCGCTGACCAGGGCTCCCAGGAGGCGCAGACGACGGCGCCTCGATGACCCGGACGATCTGTCCATTTGCACCTCCGCTTGGCTGGGCTCCGATCGATGCCGGTACCCGCATTCGGTGGGAGCCGAGCCCATACCACCAGGCAGACGAATGTCCTACGAATGTCCTGACGTGTTGTTCGGGGAGTGCCCAAGAAGAGACTCAAAACCCTCATGTTCCGATTGCGAGTCGATCCAGGCCAGACAGGCGGGGTGGCAGCTCCGAATCCAGGCTCTGAAGGTCAGGTGGGTCATCTGGGACCAAGTAGGGGGTGTCGGCGCCCCGCTACTTGGTCGCTGATCGATCGAGCCTGGCTAGCTGCTGGTGCAGCTCACCGTTCCGCCAGGCACGGGACCGTCGGAGGTCGCCGGGTCGAAGGTGCACACCACGGTCAGCACCACCGTCCCGGGCGGCTGCTCCACGGTGATCGTGGCGGTGGTGAAGGCCAGGTCGGTGATGTCCTCGATCCAGTTGGCGTTGGGACAGCCCGGGGCGCCGGGGATCGGGGTCTCTGGCCCGGTGGTGGCGACCGCGAACGGGGTGGTGCCGTTCTTGAGCTCACTCTCTGGGATCCGGATGGCGCCGCTCACGGTGATGGGCGCGGGGTTTTGCCCCGGGGGCTGGTGGACGCCGCTGCCGGGGTTGGTGCAGGTGGCGGTGGCGGCGCCGGTGGCGTCGAGGTTGACGATCACGTCGCCGTTGCCGAGGCCGGCCAGGGCCCCGGAGGCGCTCAGGAACAGGCCCCCGTCGGTGAAGGAGGGCTCGGCGTTCCTGCCGCCTTTGAGGTGGACGCTTGAGGCGAAGGCCGCGGTGGCCATCGCGACCATGACGACCAGGGACAGGACAAGGGTTGCTGCGCGTCGCACCGACCGCTCCTTGGGCTACTGCTGCATCCCGGGTCTGGGAACCGGGCTGGGCTGGGCGGGCCAGGCGGCGGGTCACGGCACGACCATCGGCCGCGCCGCAGGCGGGGGGTCGCCCGGGCACGCACGCTCCGCGTGCGCGCAAGCGGTCCAGCCCCCAGCTTCGGCATCTCGGCCCCCCTTTGGGCCTCCCGCGGGGTTGCGCGGGAGGTGCCCAGCCTTCTGCCGACACGCGAGATAGTTGATCGACCCTTTAGGCAGCGCTTGCTTGTTTTGTCTTGCTTACACCGAAGAAACGCTTAGAAGGAATCCGTAGAAGTACGTAAAGCTGGGCTCGGTGCCTGCCGCCGCGCCAGCGCGACTGTCGCCGTGACGATCCGTTCACAACAGCCGTGGAGGGGCTACCGGGGGTGTCGTTCGTCCTCGGCTTCACCACCCGCGCGGCAGTGCGGACGTTGCGGACGCACAGGGCAAACACGGCGCCGGGACCGCGGCAGGTGACGCCAGGCGGCGCCGCTGCGTTGCACGCTGCGCGACAACTGCCGCGCTCAGCGATGCTGCCGCGCCCGGTTGCTGCGGCAGCCGCCCGGCATCAGTACGCGCGACGCAGAGGGGAAGGGGTGGCTGTACGACGGCTCTCCGCACCCTCAAGGCCAGCACTGTCTGTAACGGACCAGTGTTTGACATTGCCGCCTGTCGGTGCATCTATCGCAATCTGCCTGAGCCAGTATCGAGTGTGCGAGCCGTCGAGCTGGGAGGACCTGTGTCTACCGAGGTGACGCGACAGCATCATGTGGAGGTCTCGGACCGGCCGCAGCGCGAGCGGCGGTCGTGATGACGACCGGACCCTTGCCGGATCCGCCGGGGCTCCTTGGCGACTACATCGTGCTTGGGACGCTAGGCCAGGGGGGAATGGGCGTCGTCTACTTGGGCCGTGCCCGCAATGGGTCACAGGTTGCGATCAAGGTCATCAGGAATCGGCTCGTCGGTGATCCGGCAGCCCTGCGACGGTTCCGGCGCGAGGTGCAGTTGGCCCGCATGGTCCCTCGGCACTGCACCGCGCCCGTGATCGACGCCGACCTCGATCACGATCCCCCCTATCTCGTCACCGAGTACGTCAAGGGCCCGACCCTTGAAGCCGCGGTCACCGAGGATCCGCTGACACCGTCCACGCTGCACGGGGTGGCCATCGCCGTTGCCGATGCCCTGACCGAGATTCATCGCGTTGGGGTAGTGCACGGGGACCTGACGCCCCGCAACGTGCTGCTCTCCCCGTCCGGTCCGCGCGTGATCGACTTCGGGATCGCCCGAGTACCCACGCAGGCCGCCGGCTCGTCGGCCAACCAGATCATCGGGACGCCTGCCTTCATGGCGCCGGAGCACTTCGATCCCAGCGCTCCAGTGACGGACGCCGCGGACGTGTTCGCCTGGGGCAGCGTGATGGCGTTCGCTGGAACCGGCCGTAAGCCGTTCGGTGACGGACCGCCTATGGCGGTGGGCCGCCAGATTGTCGAGCAACGGCCGAACCTGGAAGGGCTGGATCCCATCCTGCGCGAGATCGTCGAGGCCGCGATGCAAAAGGACCCTGCTGAACGGCCGTCGGCAGCGACGTTGCGAGAGCGGCTCACGGCGGCCGCCCGAACCGCCGACCGCGCCGAGCAACGCACCCTGGTGGTACGCGACGTGCTCCGCACCGCCAGGGAGCATTCGGACCCGCCGCTGTTCACACCAGCCCACAGATGGCCTGAAGCGCCGCCCCCCCGCAGCTTTCCGATCGTGCCCACTGCGATTACCGTCGTAGGGCTTGTGCTCTTCACGGCAGGCGTGTGGTTTCACCAACCCGGCCGCCTCGGTCCAGTCGTCAACAACGTAACGCGCTATTTCTTCGGCTACGGGGTCTACCTCGTGCCCGTGGTCGCTGCCGCCTGGGCCTTTGCGCTGCTCCAACGGCGCAGCACGCCGCCGCTCTGGCTGGTCGCGAAAGCCGTTGTGCGGGACCCGAGCCGCGGGGTGGTGCTGCGCGCGCTCTGGAGCACCACCGCCACCGCGGTCCGCTCGGTCCGGGCAGGACCACTGGCCGTGCTCCTCGGCAGCCTCGGACTCCTGCACGTCGTCCGCGGCACATCATCACCCCCACCGGTCGACGCTGCGTTCGAGTTGCAGCGAAGCGGCGGCGTGGTCGGCGCCCTGTTCCCCGACTTTCTGGTGTACGTAATGACGACGCTGCCCGCCGTCGCGCTGCTGGCACTGTGGCTGCTCTACGGCATGATCACGACCACCCAGCAGGTCGATCGCCGCTGGGGGCGGAGGGCCGCCGCCGCCGCGCTCGCGGCATGCCTGCTCGTGGCCATCGTTCCGGTTCTTTACCTCAAGGATCATCGCTATGAGTACTGGGTGAAGTTTGGCAGCAACGACCAGGTCGCGGTGTACCGAGGACTGTCAACGCAGCGACGAGAACCGGTTCGCACGACCAGCGTCACCCGCGCCACTGTCCCCACCGCACTGCAACAACAACTGGACCAGGGCGTCCCGGCCGAGAGCCGCGAGGACGCCCTACAGCTCGCCAGTCGCCTTCCGGTAGCCCATCGCCAGCCGACGTTCGTGCCGGGCTATGATGACCAGGGAAGGAGACTGGTCGCCGGGACCTGCCTGACGGGTGCCGAGCAGGGATCGCCCGTCATCGCCTGCCAAAAGCTGCACAGTGCCGAGGTGTCTGCGACTCTGGCCACCCCGTACCGTGTATTCCCGGGCACCTCGGCGCTGCAGGCGTTTGCCGAGCTAGCCTGCCGCACTGCTTTTGAGTCCTATGTCGGCATCCCACCGGAAGGCTCCACGCTGGGCTATGTGAGCGTCCAACCGGATGCTGATGCCTGGGAGAAGCCGGACGGTCGAGCCATCGCCTGCCTCGTCCAGCCCGGGCTTGTGTCCGAGATGACCGGCTCCATACGCGGCTCGCGGCAGATCGTCGCAGACGACTTCTCGGACGATAGCCACTGGTATACCGACGAGAACGACAACTGCATCATCGAGTACAGCGACGCCGCGCTCCAGTTGCAGAAAAGGGAGAACGGGACGTTCTGCGTTAGCACCCCTGAAGAAGAAAGCGTGGAACCTCGCCTTGTCCAAGATGCACAGATCAGCGTCAACGTCACGACAGACACGGATGTCCCGACAAACGGGCGTGTCGGACTCGTCTGCCGCTGGGTGAGCGACCGGGAACTCTACGCGTTGGGTGTCGATGGAAACGGCCGCTATCGGATTGCGAAGGTCCGGAACGGCAAATGGATCACGCTCAGGTTCAGGGAGGGCAAAGGCGCGGTGAAGCTCCGCCCCGCCGAGCCGATTCGTCTCCGCGCGTCCTGCCATGGGGGCGAGGGTGGCAAGCCCGTCAAGCTTGCTCTCTGGGCCGGGAAACAGTTGCTCGCCACGGCAGAGGACGACTCCAAGAGCAAGTTGCGGTTGGGAACCATTGGGGTGATCGTGGAAGCCTCTAGGGCTACCTCCTTTCATGCGGCCTTCGACGACCTCGTCACTGCCGCGCCCACAAGCCCATGACGTCTCCCCTAAGACGTCGTTTCGCTCCCTTGGCTTGGTACGGCATGATTCGCGGCCATGACTACCCTCGTTGACAGGCTCGTCCCCGACCGGTTGTGGGCGATCGTCGAGCCGCTGCTGCCACCCCCACCCCGGTCTCCCTACGGCGGCCGGCACCGCACCATCGGCGACCGCAACTGCTTCGCCGCGATCGTCTACATGGCCCGCACCTCTACCCCGTGGCGCCTCCTACCTGCTCAGGAGCTCGGCTGCGGCTCGCCGGCGACCGCGTGGCGCCGCCTCGCCGAGTGGGCCAAGGCGGGCGTGTTCGAGCAACTCCACCTGGAGGTCCTCGACCGGCTCGGCGAGCAGGGCCGGCTGGGCTGGACGCGGGCAAGCGTGGACTCGGCCAGCGCGGGGGGCCAAGCGTGGGGGGGGACCACGTCGGCGCAAATCCAGTCGACCGCGGTAAGCCAGGGTCCAAGATCCACCTCGCCTGCGAGGGCGGCGGGCTGCCGCTTGCCGCGGCGGTCACCGCCGCCAACATTCCCGACGTGACCATGCTGGAGGCCGTGGTCGACGACATTCCGCCGGTGCGCACGCCGTCGGGGCGGCGGACCCGGTCCGGCAAGGTTGACGCCGACAAGGGCTACGACAGTGCCGGCAACCGGGCCTACCTGCGGCGTCGTGGAATCACCGCGCGGATCGCTCGACGTGGGATCGAGTCGTCGACTCGGCTTGGGCGGCACCGGTGGAAGGTGGAGCGGGCGCTGTCGTGGTTATCGTGCTATCGGCGGCTGGCGGTGCGGTGGGATCGGGACTCGGAGCGGTTCTTTGCATTCCTGCTGCTGGCGTGTGCCCTCGTTTGCTTCAACCGGCTCTAACTAGGACTGTGAGGTAGGCCGCTGGCTGGTCGGCGAGCGGTAGGCGGTCGGGCTCAGTCCCCCCGGTTTCCCAGTGGGTGCGTGGATTCCGGCTCACCATGGCTGCCGCTTCACCAGCGGCCCCCTGTCAATCCGTGCATGCGGTTCTCCCGCACACGGCTTCTGGGATGTGCCCTGCCGAGGGCACATCCGCAGACCCTTAACCCGTGATGGGCAGGGGAAACGGTCCTTGGCGTTGTCACAACGAGTTGTACAGTGTCCGAACACCTCACCTACGGCTACCCCAGAGGTATGCCAGGTCGCGTGACGCCCGCCAACGCAAAGCGCAGGTCGATAGCCCTGTTCGGACGAAGGAACAGGCGCGTTCAGGTTCGGTCGAGGCCCAGGCGGTGGGCGATCGCGGCGGCCTCGACCCGGCCGGAGACGCCGAGCTTGGCAAGGATATTGGAGACGTGGACGCTGGCGGTCTTGGGGCTGATGAACAGCGCCTGCGCGATCTGGCGGTTGCTGCGCCCGGCCGCGACCAGCGCGAGCACCTCGGCCTCGCGCGGCGTGAGGCCAAGGTGCTCCGCGGGCGTCGGCGCGCCGGTCGCCGGGGCCACGGCGTCCTGGACGAGGCGGAGGCGGGCGCGCTGCGCCAGCGCCTTGACCTCGGTGTCGAGCAGGCGGGCGCCGAGGCGGCCGGTGATGTCGGCGGCGCGGCGCAGCGCCTCGGCGGCCGTGTCGCGGTCGCCGTTGCCGGCCAGGAGCGCCTCGGCCTGGCGGAAGCAGGCGTAGGCGACCCGGAAGCGCTGGCCGAGCCTGTCCCACACCGCAACCGCCGCCGCCCAGGCGGCCGGGTCGGGCCGGCCGGCCTGCCGCGTCCGCTCGGCGAGCGCGGTGGCGCGCCAGGCGGCCAGCTCCGGGTGGCCGGCGGCGGCCGGGCCGGCGGCGGCCTGGTGGAGCCGCTCGAGCAGCGCCGCGGCGGTGCCGTCATCACCGGCCGCCTCGCCAGGGCGGCGTGCCCTGGCCAGCTCGGCGCGGTCGGCCTCCACCCGCATGCCGAGGGCATACAGCGGCGCGGCATAGCGCGGGTTCGCCTCGACCAGCGGCACGGCCTCAGCCACCAGCTTCCTTGCCCGCTCCAGGTCGCCACGCCACAGCGCCAGCTCGGCAAGGCCGGCGAACAGCGGGCCGCTCTGTTGCGGCTCGCAGATCGGGGCGGGAAGCAGGCGCTGGGCGGCCCGTAGCCGCGCCTCAGCGGCGTCGAGGTCACCCAGGCCCAGCTCCAGCGCGGCCCGAGGCAGGGGCAAGGTGACCGAGGCCGCATCGGACGGGGCGACTTCCAGGCCCTCCCGCGAGACCCGCTCTGCCTGGTCCCAGCGGCCAAGGGCGACCAGCGCCTCAGTGGCGTTGGCGGCCAGGAACGGCCCGAAGGAGCGGGCCAGACCGAGGCGGCGGGCCTCTTCGATGCCGCCGAGCGCGACGGTCGCCGCCTCGTTCAGGCGGCCGGCCGCCAGCAGCACGTCGGAGTGGTTGACCATCGCCCGCAACACGGCGGTCACGTCGCCGGCCTGCGTGGCGAGGCGGCGCGCGGCCTGCACCTCGGCGAGCCCGGCGTCTGGTTCGCCGAGGTGGGCGAGGGCGCCACCGAGCGCGCTGCGGGCGTTGGCCTCCTCGGCGCGGGCACCGACCTTGCTGGCGATGGCGGCCGCCTCCTCGGCCAGCCCCCTCGCCTCGGCAAAGCGGGCCACCAGCACCAGGAGCTGCGCGAGCGAGCCGAGCACCCGCGCCCGCTCAGGCGACGGCTCGGGCCGCACCAGCCGCACGGCCTGCTGCTGCTCGCCGAGCGCTTCGGGGTCTCCGAGCGTGCGCAGGTAGCGCGCAAGCTGCTCGTGGAGCAGGCCGGCACGCTGCGGCTGGCGCGCCTCGTCGAGCAGCGCCATGGCCTGGCGGACCAGCTGTGCGGCGCGGCCGGTGTCGCCGGCCGCGTCGGCCGCCTCCGCGCAGCGCGACAGCAGCAACGGACGGTCCATGCCGGCGCGCGCCTCGGCGTCCGGCACCCGGTCCCACAGCGCGAGCACCCGCTCCAGCTGCAGCTCAGCCTCGGCGAAGGCGTACACCTGCTCGGCAGCGGCGGCGGCCTGGATGCTGGCGGTCAGGGCCCGTGGCTGGTCGCCGGCGGCCGACCAGTGGTGCGCCAGGCGCGCCAGCCTGGTCGCCGGTTGGCCTCCAGGGTCGACGCCGGCCTCCACCGCGCTGGCCAGCGCGGTGTGCAGGCGGGCCCGCTCGCCGGGGAGCAGCTCGCCGTAGACCGCCTCGGCGACCAGCGCATGGCGGAAGACGTAGCCGTCGCCACCCGGCTCGGGCAGCAGCAGCTGCTGGTCGACCGCCTCGCGCAAGCCCTCGAGCAGCGCCGCCTCGCCCATGCCGGCGACCGCGGCCAGCAGCGGCTGGGCAACCCCCGGGCCGGCCGCGGCGGCCACCCGCAGCACCTGCTGGGTGCCGCGGCCGAGCCGCACCACCCGGGTCAGGAGCACCTGTTGGAGGCTGGGCGGCAGCGCGCCCGGGCCAGCGCCGTCGTCGGCGCCGGCAAGCACCAGCTCCTCGGCGAAGAACGGGTTGCCCTCCGAGCGGGCGTAGACGTCCTCGACCAGCCGGGCGGGCGGCTCGGCGCCGAGCAGGCCGGCGAGCTGCTCGGCCAGCTCGGCGCGGGTGAAGCGGGGCAGCTCCAGCCGCCGCGCGCGGCGGTTGCGGGCCAGCTCGCCGAGCAGCCCGCGCAGTGGGTGCAGGCGGTGCAGCTCGTCGCTGCGGAAGGTGAGCACCAGCAGCACCCGGCCGGCCCGCAGGTAGGCGGCCAGGAAGGCGACCAGGTCGCGGGTGGAGCGGTCGGCCCAGTGCAGGTCCTCCATGACCAGCAGCAGCGGCGCGCTCGCGGCCAGCCGCTCGACCACCCCGAGCAGCAGCTCAAACAGCCGCCCCTGGCTGGCGCCCGCCATGGCGGTAGCCGCTGCCGCTTCGGCGCTCCAGGCGAGATCGGGCAGCAGGCGGGCCAGGTCGGCGCGGGCCGGGCCGGCGACCGCCTCGAGCTCGGCCGGGTCGAGGTCGCCGGCCAGGCCGCGCAGCGCCTGGGTGACCGGCGCGAACGGCAGGCCCTCCTCGCCGAGCTGCACGCAGCCGCCGCGCAGCACCCGCACGCCCTGCTCGCTGGCGGTGGCAGCCAGCTGGTCGGCCAGTCGGGTCTTGCCGACCCCGGCCTCCCCGCCGATCACGGCGACCCCCGCCTCGCCGCTGGCGGCACGCGCGAGCAGGCCGCGCAGCAGCGCCAGCTCCTGGGTGCGACCGATGAAGCGCCCGGTCATGACCTGGTACGGCATAACGCCAGTATGCCCGCCCTGGTTCCTGAGGAGGGTCGGGCGCGGATCTGAGGGTCCTGGATAGGGGCGGGTGCCGATGCCGGCCGGCGCCGCCGACCGTACCGTCGTTCCCGGGAAGTGGCCAGGATCAGGAACGGACGGGAAGCACTGCTCCACCCACCAAGAACGATGGACGGACCCGACGGGAGGAGAAGGGATGAAACGTGTCCGCATCCAGCGGCCGAAGGTCCGGCCGGACCACCCGTGGCGTGCGGTCCTTCCGCTCGACCCACGAGACCCAGAGGTCCTTCGCGCCAGGGCACTGGGCCGTTCCGCCAGCTCCCATGAGGACGTGACAAGGAGGACGCCATGAACGAGCCCATCGCAGCCAGCATCGCTGCCAGTTGACAGAAGAGACCGCCACCTCCGCCCTGCCCAACCCACCTGTGCGTCCCGAGCCCGCCGAACCCACCCGGCGGAGGCGCGCAGTCGCGCCGTACCTGCGCAGGCGATCGGCGAGCCTCTTGGCCGGCCTCGCCGCGCGGCTGGACCCGATACCCACGCGGCCAACTGACCAGAGGAGCGAAGCGTGATGCGACAAGGAGAACGCTCCCGCATACCACCGACGACGAGGAGATCAGCGTGACTGCTCAGGATGGACACCCGACGGGGCGTGGGATGACCAAGACCGCCACCGGGCAGCGGCATCTACCGGCTGTCTGGTCGCTTCGCGTGACTGCCCAACGTCACCCACGCCACCTACCAGAACTCCAAGACCGGACGCTGAGGCCATGAGAGGCAAGCGTGCTGCGGCAGGGAGAACGCTATGAGTCCCACTGACCAGGAAACCAAGCACGTGACCGCCCCTGATGCCCCACGGGCCGGGCGGCGGGAGTGGACCGGGCTGGCCGTGCTCGCCCTGGCCTGCCTGCTGTATGCGATGGACCTGACGGTGCTGCACCTGGCCGTGCCGTCCCTGAGCGCCGACCTGCGGC